>NZ_JASHKX010000037.1:0-60642 GCF_030058635.1 Rhodococcus sp. IEGM 1305 | reverse complement strand
GTGAAACAGAATGAGTTGCTCGTAATCGGCCGGCGCGTCGTCGCCTGAGTCGATTCCTTCAACTCGCCAGATAACGACGCGCCACCCTCGTACAGCATCAGCTGACGGGGGTTTTTTGTTGCCCGGAGCCAGAATCAGAGGATTTCCCAGTGAGCGCACCAACCGCACGGCCTCAACCCACGCCGCGCAAGTCGGGGGCAGCAAGCCCGACGACCGCGGCCGCCGCGACTCAGACCGGTAGCCGCCGCCAACTCGCCCCCGAGCGGGTCAGCGGCGCCCAGTCCGTGGTCCGAGCCCTCGAGGAGCTCGAGGTCGACACGGTATTCGGCATTCCGGGTGGTGCCGTTCTGCCTGTCTACGACCCGCTCTTCGACTCGAAGAAGGTCCGGCACGTGCTCGTTCGTCACGAGCAGGGGGCAGGCCACGCCGCGACCGGGTACGCCCAGGCGACCGGCAAGGTCGGTGTCTGTATGGCGACGTCCGGTCCCGGTGCGACCAACCTCGTGACGCCGCTCGCCGACGCGCAGATGGACTCCGTTCCGGTCGTGGCCATCACCGGTCAGGTCGGCCGGAGTCTCATCGGCACGGACGCGTTCCAGGAAGCCGACATCTCCGGCATCACGATGCCGATCACCAAGCACAACTTCCTCATCACCGACGGCGTCGACATCCCCCGGATCATCGCGGAGGCCTTCTACCTCGCCTCCAGCGGTCGTCCCGGCGCGGTGCTCGTCGACATCCCGAAGGACGTCCTCCAGGCGCAGACCACGTTCTCGTGGCCGCCGGAGATGCGGCTGCCCGGGTACCGTCCCGTCACCAAGCCGCACGGCAAGCAGGTCCGCGAGGCGGCCCGCCTGATCGCCGACGCGAAGCACCCGGTGCTGTACGTCGGTGGCGGCGTCATCAAGTCGGAATCGTCTCCGGAACTGCTCGAACTGGCCGAGCTCACCGGCATTCCGGTTGTCACCACCCTCATGGCGCGTGGCGCGTTCCCGGACAGCCACACGCTGAACTGCGGCATGCCCGGCATGCACGGCACCGTCGCGGCGGTGGCGGCACTGCAGCGCAGCGACCTGCTGATCACGCTCGGCGCGCGCTTCGACGACCGCGTCACCGGTCAGCTCGATTCGTTCGCCCCCGACGCCAAGGTCATCCACGCCGACATCGACCCGGCGGAGATCGGCAAGAACCGGTACGCGGACGTCCCGATCGTCGGCGACTGCAAAGAGGTCATCGTCGAACTGATCGAGGCGATCAAGGCCGACCTGGCCACCGGAACCACACTGGATCTCACCGAGTGGTGGGCGTACCTCGACGGAATCCGTCGCACGTACCCGCTCAGCTACGACCGTCCCACCGACGGCGCGCTGTCCCCGGAGTACGTGATCCAGGCGGTCGGCAAGCTCGCCGGTCCCGACGCGATCTACTGTGCCGGCGTCGGACAGCACCAGATGTGGGCCGCGCAGTTCGTCAACTACGAGAAGCCGCGCACCTGGCTGAACTCCGGCGGTCTCGGCACGATGGGCTACGCCGTCCCCGCCGCGATGGGCGCCAAGATGGGCATGCCCGACACCGAGGTGTGGGCCATCGACGGTGACGGCTGCTTCCAGATGACCAATCAGGAACTCGCCACCTGCGCGCTCGAGGGCATCCCGATCAAGGTTGCGCTCATCAACAACGGCAACCTCGGCATGGTGCGCCAGTGGCAGACGCTGTTCTACGACGAGCGCTACTCCAACACCAACCTCGGCACGCACGGCGCGATCCGCATCCCCGACTTCGTCAAGCTGGCGGAGGCGTTGGGCTGCCACGGCATTCGCGTCGAGCGCGAAGAGGACGTCGAGGCGGCGATTCGCGAGGCGCAGGCCATCAACGACAAGCCGGTGGTGATCGACTTCATCGTCGGCGCCGACGCCCAGGTGTGGCCGATGGTCGCCGCGGGCACGAGCAACGACGAGATCATGGCGGCGCGGGGCATCCGTCCGCTGTTCGACGACGACGAGGCGGCCGCCGAGCCTGCCGTCATCCACGAGGCCATGGAGCGCGAGCAGCGTTCGGGCACGGCCGCAGCGGCCGGGGAGGAAGATCAGTGAGCACCAGCCACACCCTCAGTGTTCTCGTCGAGGACAAGCCGGGCGTGCTGGCCAGGGTGGCCGCGCTGTTCTCGCGTCGTGGGTTCAACATCGAGTCGCTCGCCGTCGGTGGCACCGAGATCCCCGAGATCTCCCGCATGACCATCGTCGTGACCGTCGACGAGTTCCCGCTCGAGCAGGTGACCAAGCAGCTCAACAAGCTCATCAACGTCATCAAGATCGTCGAGCAGGACGGTGAGGCCTCCGTCGCCCGCGAGCTGGTGCTCATCAAGGTGCGAGCCGACGCCAGCGTGCGCACGCAGGTGATCGAGACGGTGAATCTGTTCCGCGCCAAGGTGATCGACGTCTCCCCGGAGTCGGTCACGATCGAGGCGACTGGAACGCGATCCAAGCTGGATGCGCTGCTGCGGATGCTCGATCCGTACGGTATCCGGGAGATCGTGCAGTCCGGGGTCGTGGCCGTGGGACGGGGGCCGAAGTCCATCACGGCCACTCGCTAGTACTTTAGATACGCAAATCCAAGAAAGAGGTTGAACTGTGGCAGTCGAGATGTTCTACGACGACGATGCCGATCTGTCGATCATCCAGGGCCGTAAGGTCGCTGTGATCGGTTACGGAAGCCAGGGCCACGCGCACTCGCTGAGCCTGCGCGACTCGGGCGTCGATGTGCGTATCGGCCTGAAGGAAGGCTCGAAGTCCCGCGCGAAGGCCGAGGAGCAGGGCCTGACCGTCGGTACCCCCGCCGAGGTCTCCGAGTGGGCCGACGTGATCATGGTGCTCGCACCCGACACCGCGCAGGCGTCGATCTTCACGAACGACATCGAGCCCAACCTGAAGGACGGCGACGCGCTGTTCTTCGGACACGGCCTCAACATCCACTTCGACCTGATCAAGGCTCCGGAGTTCGTCACCGTCGGCATGGTCGCCCCCAAGGGCCCCGGCCACCTGGTGCGTCGTCAGTTCGTCGACGGCAAGGGTGTTCCCGCGCTCATCGCGATCGACCAGGACCCGAAGGGTGAGGGCCAGGCCCTCGCGCTGTCCTACGCCAAGGGCATCGGCGGCACCCGCGCCGGCGTCATCAAGACCACGTTCAAGGAAGAGACCGAGACGGACCTCTTCGGCGAGCAGGCCGTGCTCTGCGGCGGCACCGAGGAACTGGTCAAGACCGGTTTCGAGGTCATGGTCGAGGCCGGCTACGCGCCCGAGATGGCGTACTTCGAGGTGCTGCACGAGCTCAAGCTCATCGTCGACCTCATGTACGAGGGTGGCATCGCCCGCATGAACTACTCGGTGTCCGACACCGCGGAGTTCGGTGGCTACCTCTCCGGCCCGCGCGTCATCGACGCCGGCACCAAGGAGCGCATGAAGGCGATCCTGGCCGACATCCAGTCGGGTGAGTTCACTCGCCGCCTCGTCGCCAACGTCGAGAACGGCAACACCGAGCTCGAGGGCCTGCGCAAGGCCAACGCCGAGCACCCCATCGAGGTCACCGGCAAGAAGCTGCGCGACCTGATGAGCTGGGTCGACCGCCCGATCACCGAAACCGCCTAGGTTTCACTGCTTTACAGTTCCACCGAACCGCCGGCCCGATGTCGCATCGGTCTCGTCAGAGGCCCCCGATATGACATTGGGCCGGTGTTGTTTCGTGTCCGATTCCGTTGTTGCAGGCGTCCACTATGTGGTATCGCGGACCAGGATGCGGTTTCCCTGTGAGGGCGGACTAAGCTGTGTGTGGTTAAAACACCCCCACACCCACCTATTCAGGGAGTTTGCACGTGAGCCAGCCAGGCCGTCCTGTAGTTCTGATCGCCGACAAGCTCGCGCCGTCCACCGTCGAGGCATTGGGCGACGGTGTGGAGGTGCGATGGGTCGACGGACCTGATCGCCCGGCCCTGCTCGCGGCGGTGCCCGAGGCCGACGCGATCCTCGTCCGTTCCGCCACCACCGTGGACGCCGAGGTCCTGGCGGCCGGTACCAAGCTCAAGATCGTCGCCCGGGCCGGCGTCGGTCTCGACAACGTCGACGTGCCCGCCGCCACCGAGCGTGGTGTCATGGTCGTCAACGCGCCGACGTCCAACATCCACACGGCCGCCGAGCACGCAGTCGCGCTGATGCTCGCCACCGCGCGCCAGATCCCCGCGGCCGACGCCACCCTGCGCGACCGCGAATGGAAGCGCAGCAAGTTCAACGGTGTCGAGATCTTCGGCAAGACCGTCGGCGTCGTCGGCCTCGGCCGCATCGGCCAGCTGTTCGCGCAGCGTCTCGCCGCGTTCGAGACGCACGTCATCGCGTACGACCCCTACGTGTCGGCCGCCCGTGCCGCGCAGCTCGGCATCGAGCTCGTCACCCTCGACGAGTTGCTCGAGCGCGCCGACCTCATCTCCGTGCACCTCCCCAAGACTCCCGAGACCAAGGGACTGCTCGGCACGGAGAACCTGGCGAAGACCAAGAAGGGCGTCGTCATCGTCAACGCCGCCCGTGGCGGTCTGATCGACGAGGCAGCGCTGGCCGAGGCCATCAAGTCGGGTCACGTGCGCGCCGCGGGCCTCGACGTGTTCGAGACCGAGCCCTGCACCGACAGCCCGTTGTTCGACTTGCCCGAGGTCGTCGTGACGCCGCACCTCGGTGCCTCCACGAGCGAGGCTCAGGACCGCGCCGGAACAGACGTCGCGAAGTCCGTACTGCTCGCTCTCGCAGGCGATTTCGTTCCCGACGCGGTCAACGTGTCGGGTGGCGCCGTGGGCGAGGAAGTTGCCCCGTGGCTCGAGATCGTCCGCAAGCAGGGTGTGCTCATCGGGGCCCTGTCGGGTGAACTGCCCGTCAACCTCTCCGTCGACGTGCGCGGCGAGCTGGCCTCCGAGGACGTCGAGGTGCTCGCGCTCTCGGCTCTGCGCGGTGTGTTCTCCGCCGTCATCGAGGACGCGGTCACGTTCGTCAACGCTCCTGCACTCGCGGAAGAGCGCGGCGTCACGGCCGAGGTCACCAAGGCCGCCGAAAGCCCCAACCACCGCAGCGTGGTGGACCTGCGCGCCGTGTTCGGCGACGGCAGCGTCATCAACGTCTCGGGCACGCTGACCGGCCCGCAGCAGGTCGAGAAGATCGTCAACATCAACGGCCGCAACTTCGAACTGCGCGCCGAGGGTCTCAACCTGGTGGTGAACTACACCGATCAGCCCGGCGCGCTGGGCAAGATCGGCACGCAGCTCGGCAACGCCGGCATCGACATCCAGGCTGCGCAGCTCAGCCAGGACGCCGAGGGCGAGGGTGCGACCATCCTCCTCCGCGTCGACCGGGAGGTGCCGAGCGAGGTGCGGGACGCGATCTCGACCGCCGTCGGCGCCACCAAGATCGAGCTCGTCAACCTGGCCTAATCCCCACTGTGCGCGTGTCACGACCCCTGTTGTCGTGGCACGCGCACAGCTCTATGTGAAGTGAGGCGTTCATGAAGCTTGCGGTCATTCCGGGTGACGGCATCGGTGTCGAGGTCACGGCCGAGGCACTGAAGGTGCTGCGGAAGCTCGTACCCGATCTCGAGACCACCGAGTACGACCTCGGTGCCCGTCGATACAACGCCACCGGGGAACTGCTCCCGGATGCCGATCTCGCGGCGATCCGCGAGCACGACGCGATTCTGCTGGGCGCCATCGGCGACCCGTCGGTGACGCCGGGTGTGCTCGAGCGGGGGCTGCTGCTGAACATGCGATTCGCGTTGGATCATCACGTGAATCTGCGTCCGTCCCAGCTGTATCCGGGATCGAAGTCGCCGCTCGCGGCGCAGCCGGACATCGACTTCGTGGTCGTGCGCGAGGGCACCGAGGGTCCGTACACCGGCAACGGTGGCGCGATCCGCGTCGGCACCCCGCACGAGATCGCGACCGAGGTGTCGATCAACACGTGGTTCGGTGCCGAGCGGGTGGTGCGGTACGCGTTCGCGCTCGCGCAGACCCGGCGTAAGCACGTCACCCTGATCCACAAGACGAACGTCCTCTCCAACGCCGGTGCGATCTGGACGCGTGCCGTGGAGACGGTGTCGGCCGAATACCCGGACGTGGAGACGGCGTACTGCCACATCGACGCGGCCACCATCTACATGGTCACCGATCCGTCGCGATTCGACGTGATTGTCACGGACAACCTGTTCGGCGACATCATCACCGACCTCGCGGGTGCGGTCACGGGAGGCATCGGACTGGCGGCGTCGGGGAACATCGACGCGTCGGGGACGAACCCGTCGATGTTCGAGCCGGTGCACGGCAGCGCCCCGGACATCGCCGGCCAGGGGATCGCGGATCCCACGGCGGCCATCCTGTCCGCGGCGCTGCTGCTGCGTCACGTCGGCCGGGACGGCGATGCCGCGCGCATCGAGGCCGCCGTCGAGGCCGATCTGGCGTCCCGCGGCGACTCGAAGGTCGTCACGTCGGAGGTCGGCGACCGGATCGCTGCCGCCCTCTAGGACCGCGATTCGATCTTGTCTCCCTCGATCCCCGTGGCCCGATCTTCGGACCGGGCCACGGGGATCAGTGGTATCGAGGCGGCCGGAAATGCCGCGGCTATGGCGAAAGTCACCGGGAAGCCGACGATTCCGATCAGTGCGCCGAACACCGGGGGAACGAGCGAGGCCGCGACGAACTGACCGGTGTTCTGGACACCGAGCGCGCGTCCGCCCCAGAACGGGCCCGCGATCTCGGCGACCGCGGTGAAGGCGAGGCCGTTCGGTGCCACCGTCGCGACGGACGCCGCGAGCAGCGCCACGATCGCCACCGGCGTATCCATTGCATCCGTCACGGCGAGCGCCGCCATGGACACTCCGCCGGCGACGGCGACCCAGCGAAGCGGACGCATACGACTGCCCACCACGTCGGACCAGAAACCGACCCCCATCCGGCCGAACGCGCCGAGGATCTGGGCGACTGTCACGATCAGGCCTGCCGCCGTTGCTTCCCAATGCCTTTCGGAGATCAGCCACACGAGCGCGTACGTCCACACCGTGTACTGGGGCACGACGAGCAGCACCGAGACGGCGTGGATGCGCCACAGAGTTCCGCTGTCGCGGTACGGATTCGCGAGCATGCCGAGATTTGCCGCGGCGCTTCGGCTCGGCCTGGGCGGATCGACAACCCAGAGTGCACAGGCCAGCGCGGCGGTCGCGCACAGGATGGCGGGCAGCGCGAGCGCCCATCCGATGCCGTGGTCGTGTGCGACCGAGGGCAGCGTCAGCGCAGCGCAGGCAATGCCGAGCGGCAGCGACATCTGCCGGATACCCATCGCCAGTCCGCGGCGCTCGGGCGGGAACCATCCGACGACGACGCGTCCGCTCGCGGCATTCGCCGAGGCGGCCGCCATGCCGCCGAGCAGCAGGAAGGCCGCGGTGGCCGTGAGTGATCCGGACAGGGCCGCGCCGATTCCCGCGGCCGCCGTGGCCGCCATCCCGGCGGCCAGCACTCGGCGTTCGCCGTAGCGATCGGCGAGGGCGCCCCACGCGATCAGCGTCAGCATGACTCCGAGGGTGGGTGCGGCGACGAGGAGTCCGGTACGGGCGAGGCTGAGCCCGTGATTCTCCTGGAGTTCGGGGATCAGGAAGGCGACGCCGTTGACGAAGACCGCCTGTGCGGCCTGGGCGAACATCCCGAGGGTGAGCATCCACCATCTGCGGGCAGTTCCGACGGCGGACGGCGTGTCGAGCGATGCTGTCATGTCATCTCAATATCTAGGATTGAAGTCTCATATATTGGCGAACATGCGGAGTCTATACCTCCCGTCCCGCGGCGTCCCGGCACGGCGGTGCACCCGGGCCGATAGACTCGACGTCATGCGTCTTGGTCGAGTGGCAAGTCCCGATGGTGTTGCGTTCGTCAGTATCGAGGGGGACGAGGAGTCCCGGATCGCGAAGGAGATCGCCGAGCACCCGTTCGGCACCCCCACTTTCACCGGCCGGAGCTGGCCGCTCGCCGACGTGCGACTGCTGGCACCGATCCTCGCCAGCAAGGTCGTCGCGATCGGAAAGAACTACGCCGCCCACGCCGCCGAAATGGGAGGAGAGGCGCCGGCCGATCCTGTGATCTTCCTCAAGCCCAACACCTCGATCGTGGGCCCCGACGCCGCAATCGTCCTGCCGAAGTCCTCCAATGAAGTTCATTACGAAGGAGAACTCGCGGTCGTCATCGGACGCCCCTGCAAGGACGTGCCCGCTGCCAAGGCTCTCGACGTGGTGCTCGGGTACACGGCCGCCAACGACGTGACGGCCCGCGACCACCAGCGCCACGACGGGCAGTGGACGAGAGCGAAGGGCCACGACACGTTCTGCCCACTCGGGCCGTGGATCGAGACCCGGCTCGACGCCTCCGACGTCGACATCACCACCGAGGTGGACGGAGTGGTGAAGCAGCGGAGCAACACTTCGCTTCTGCTGCACGACATTCCGAAGATCATCGAATGGGTGTCGGCCGTCATGACGCTGCTCCCGGGCGACGTCATCCTCACAGGCACCCCGGAAGGCGTCGGGCCGATCGTGGACGGCCAGAGTGTGAGCGTGACCATCGGTGGCATCGGCACCCTCACCAACCCGGTGACCGCCAAGCGCTGACGGCTCTCGTGTCGACATCGGGAGCGGACTAGCCTGTAGGAGTCCGTTTTCCCAGCGTCGACCCAAGTGAGCCATGACCACAAGCGAAGTTCGCGTCCGTTTCTGCCCGTCGCCCACCGGAACCCCGCATGTGGGGCTCGTCCGAACCGCCCTGTTCAACTGGGCGTTCGCCCGTCATAACGGTGGGTCGTTCGTGTTCCGCATCGAGGACACCGATGCTGCCCGTGACAGCGAGGAGTCGTACCAGGCGATCCTGGACGCGCTGCGCTGGCTCGGACTGAACTGGGATGAGGGCCCGGAGGTCGGGGGACCGTACGAGCCCTACCGTCAGTCCCAGCGACGGGACCTGCATCTGGACGTCGTCGCGAAACTGCTCGCGGCGGGCGAGGCGTACGAGTCGTTCTCGACGCCCGAGGAGGTCGAGGAGCGGCACAAGGCGGCCGGCCGCGATCCCAAGCTCGGCTACGACAACTTCGATCGTGATCTGACACCGGAGCAGAGGCAGGCGTTCCTCGACGAGGGCCGCAAACCCGTGGTCCGGCTCCGGATGCCGGACCACGACCTGACGTGGGACGACCTCGTGCGCGGCGAGACGACGTTCAAGGCCGGAACCGTTCCCGACTTCGCCCTCACCCGCGGCAACGGGATTCCGCTGTACACGTTGGTCAACCCCGTCGACGACGCGTTGATGAAGATCACACACGTCCTGCGCGGCGAGGACCTGCTGTCGTCGACGCCGCGGCAGCTCGCCCTCTACGAGGCGATGCAGCGGATCGGCGTGGCCGAGTTCACTCCGAAGTTCGGGCATCTGCCGTTCGTCATGGGACAGGGCAACAAGAAACTGTCCAAGCGCGACCCCGAGTCGAATCTCTTCATCCATCGCGATCGCGGTTTCGTCCCCGAGGGACTGTTGAATTACCTGGCGCTGCTGGGCTGGGGTATTTCCGACGACCACGACGTGTTCTCGCTGGACGAGATGGTCGCCGCCTTCGATATCTCCAAGGTCAATTCCAATCCGGCCCGGTTCGACCAGAAAAAGGCCGACGCGATCAACGCCGAGCACATCCGGCTCCTCGAGCCCGCTGATTTCGCCGCGCGCCTGCGCGCGTTCCTGACGCTCCACGGCCATCTCGGGGAGACCGTGGACGAGTCCGTCTTCGCGACCGCTGCCGAACTGGTCCAGACGCGCATCGTGGTCCTGTCCGACGCCTGGGAACTGCTGAAGTTCCTGTTCGTCGACGAGGCCGACTTCGCGATCGACCCAGCCGCCGCTGCCAAGAACCTGGGCGCCGACTCCGCACCGGTTCTCGACGCCGCCCTCGCGTCGCTGGGCGCAGTCGAGGCATGGGATGCGGCCTCACTGGAAGAGGCCCTCAAGACCGCTCTCGTGGACGAATTGGGCCTCAAGCCACGTAAGGCGTTCGCTCCGGTGCGGGTGGCCGTCACGGGCTCGCACATCAGCCCGCCGCTCTACGAATCGATGGAACTGCTCGGACGCGACGTCTCGCTGTCCCGGCTGCGCTCTGCGCGGGCCGGCATCGCCGGCTAGAACGCCGCTCTCGGGCCGAAAAGGGTGCAAAAACAGCCTCTGACCATACGATTTGGTAAATCCCGGCAGTAGGCTGGTAATCTCTTCTTCGGCCCGAGGCGGGCCGCAGAGCCCAGAAGCTCAGCGGTTCGAGAACGGCCATTGGGGTATGGTGTAATTGGCAACACAGCGGTTTCTGGTACCGCCATTCTAGGTTCGAGTCCTGGTACCCCAGCGGAAGTTCGGCCGATTTTGACTCCGAACTTCTGGAAGCTATGCTTGCTGAGCTTCCAAAGCAAGACAAAGTTCCTGGCCCCGTCGTCTAGCGGCCTAGGACGCCGCCCTCTCAAGGCGGTAGCGCGGGTTCGAATCCCGTCGGGGCTACAAATTGAAACACCCTCCAAGAAATTGGAGGGTGTTTCTTTTTATCCGGACGATGTGTCGTTTATCCCGTCTTGCGGCGGAATTCGCGTTTGTGGTCGGCGGGCCCATGGGCCTCGTGCGCCTTGGAATGTCCGTCCTTGTGATCGGTGGACAGTCCGGCCTGATGATTCTTCCGCTCGAGTGCTTCGCGGAATTTCTTTTTCGTGTCCTCGTTACTGGCGTCGGTCATGGTGAACTCCCTCGGGTAGTCGGTTCACTCTGTGAAGCTACGCCGAGGGCACCGAGAATGCTCCCGTTTTTTCTGCGCGGCGTCAGGCGCGGCGGTCGGCCGTCTCCAGGTACGCGGCCGTGGTCCCGCCCGCCGGCATCGCGGGCAAGCCGAGCTTGGCATGATCCCAGCTTCTGATGCGCTCGGGAACGATCCGCACGACAACCCGCTTGTGCAGCAGCTGATCGATAGCGGGACGCAGATCGTCGGTGTAGGGCCCGGTGTACCGTTCCCACACGCTGACGCCGACCGCGAACATCGCGTCCGGGTCCTCCACGATCTCCGCCCGGCCCTCGATGGAGATTCCGCGCAGGGTGTCGTACGTCTGGCCGTCCTCGATCAGGACGGTGACGCGGTCGTCACGGCGCAGGTTGACCGCTTTCTGCGATTTCGACTTCGTCTCGAACCAGATCTCGCCGTCGATCACGGCGTACCACATGGCGACGAGGTGGGCTCGGCCGTCCGCTGCCACCGTTGCGAGCGTGGCGATCCGGCTCCGATTCACGAATTCGGCGATCTCCGAATCCGTCATCGTGATCTGCGATCGTTGGTTCTTCCCCATCGGCTTCTCCTGTCGCGGTGAACGTCGGTCGTGGTCGATCAGAGCCTCTTGTGCAACGCCTCGGCGGCGGCGAGAAGGTCGGCCGCCCAGCGAGCGCCGGGACGCCTGCCCATCCTGTCGATGGGGCCGGACACCGAAATTGCTGCGATGACAGCGCCGCCGGCATCCCGCACGGGTGCGGCGACACTGGCGACACCGGGTTCCCGCTCGGCGGCGCTCTGTGCCCAGCCGCGCCTGCGGACCTCGAGCAGCACGCGTTCGCCGAACGCCGCGTCGGGAAGAATCGCGCGCTGGGTCTGTGGGTCGGCCCAGGCGAGAAGGACCTTGGCGCCCGAGCCGGCGCTCATCGGCAGTCGTGCCCCGACGAGAACGGTGTCGCGGAGACCTGTGGGCGGCTCCATCGCCGCCACGCAGATGCGCTGAGTGCCTTCCCTGCGGTACAGCTGCACGCTCTCCCCGGTGATCTCGCGCAGCCGCGGAAGGACGAGGGCCGCCGCCGAAACGAGTGGATCGTTAGCCGTTGCAGCGAGTTCGGCGAGGCCGGGACCGGGGCACCACAACCCGTCGGAGTCGCGGGTCAGGAGGCGGTGGACCTCGAGCCCGACGGCCAGCCGGTGGGCGGTGGCGCGGGGGAGTCCGGTGCGCGAGCACAGTTCAGTGAGGCTGCAGGGCTTCTCGGCCACGGCATGCAGCACGCCCACCGCTTTGTCAAGGACTCCGATGCCGCTATGCTGTCTCATAGGTCGATACCACTTTCTCGCATACTGGGATCATAGCGCACCTTCGTCTCACGTTGAGTGCGTGTCCGGGAAGAGGGTAACGACATCAAGCGCACGGCGGACCGGCCCGAAGCCCGCGGTGCGAGAAGACACACAGAGGTGGAGAAGATGGCGGAGAAAGCACGCACCCTGGCAGAGAAGGTGTGGGAAGACCACGTCGTGGTCCGGGGTGAGGGAGACAACCCCGACCTCATCTACATCGACCTGCATCTCGTTCACGAAGTGACGAGTCCGCAGGCATTCGACGGACTCCGGCTGGCGGGGCGCCCACTGCGCCGACCCGACCTGACGATCGCCACCGAGGACCACAACGTCCCCACCGTCGACATCGACAAGCCGATCGCAGACCCCGTCTCCAAGACTCAGGTGGACACGCTGCGGCGCAACTGTGAGGAATTCGGTGTCCGGCTGCACCCGATGGGAAACATCGACCAGGGCATCGTCCACGTCGTCGGCCCGCAGCTGGGCCTCACCCAGCCCGGCATGACCGTGGTGTGCGGTGACAGCCACACGTCCACCCACGGCGCCTTCGGCGCGCTCGCGATGGGTATCGGCACCAGTGAGGTCGAACACGTCATGGCGACGCAGACGTTGTCGTTGCGTCCTTTCCGGACGATGGCGATCACCGTGGACGGCGAATTGCCCGACGGCGTGACGAGTAAAGATCTCATTTTGGCCGTCATCGCGAAGATCGGAACGGGCGGCGGCCAGGGCTACGTCCTGGAGTACCGCGGCGAAGCGATCCGGAAGATGTCGATGGAAGCGCGGATGACCGTCTGCAACATGTCCATCGAGGCGGGTGCGCGGGCAGGCATGATCGCCCCCGACGAGATCACCTACGAATTCATCAAGGGACGTCCCCATGCGCCGAAGGGCGCCGACTGGGACGCCGCGGTCGAGGCCTGGGAGCAGTTGAAGACCGACGAGGGTGCGGTTTTCGACAACGAGGTCCACATCGACGCGAGTTCCCTGACGCCGTTCGTGACCTGGGGCACCAACCCGGGGCAGGGACTGCCGCTCGGCGAGGCCGTGCCGAATCCTGCCGACATCGTGGACGAGAGCGCGCGTCACGCCGCGGAGAAGGCGTTGACCTACATGGGTCTCGAAGCCGGAACTCCGTTGCGTGAGGTGGCGATCGACACAGTTTTCGTGGGTTCGTGCACCAACGGCCGGATCGAGGATCTGCGCGCCGTGGCCGATGTGTTGCGTGGCCGCCACGTCGCCGACGGGGTCCGGATGCTGATCGTGCCGGGCTCGATGCGTGTTCGCGCGCAGGCCGAAAAGGAGGGTCTCGGCGAGATCTTCACCGCCGCTGGCGCCGAATGGCGGCAGGCGGGGTGCTCGATGTGCCTCGGGATGAACCCGGATCAGCTCGCGCCCGGCGAGCGTTCGGCCTCCACGTCCAACCGCAATTTCGAAGGCCGTCAAGGCAAGGGCGGCCGGACTCACCTGGTTTCGCCGCTGGTCGCCGCCGCGACCGCGGTCCGGGGAACACTGTCCGCGCCGACAGATCTGGCCTAGGACCCAAGGAATTTAGGAGATTTTTCGATGGAATCCTTTAGCACACACAAAGGTATCGGCGTTCCGCTGCGGCGATCCAACGTGGACACGGACCAGATCATTCCGGCGGTCTACCTGAAACGAGTGACCCGCACCGGTTTCGAGGACGGCCTGTTCGCCGCGTGGCGGAACGATCCGAACTTCGTTCTGAACGTCGCCCCGTACGACAAGGGCAGTGTTCTCGTGGCCGGGCCCGATTTCGGCACGGGCTCCTCCCGGGAGCACGCCGTGTGGGCGCTATCCGACTTCGGATTTCGGGTCGTGATCGCCTCTCGCTTCGCCGACATCTTCCGCGGCAACGCCGGCAAGGCCGGTCTGCTGGCCGCTCAGGTGGCCCAGTCAGACGTCGAACTGCTCTGGAAACTGCTCGACGAGCAACCCGGTCTCGAATTGATTGTCGACCTCGAGAACAAGACTGTGACGGCCGGAACCACCGTGGTGCCCTTTGCGATTGATGACTACACACGGTGGCGTCTGATCGAGGGTCTGGACGACATCGGATTGACATTACGGCAGGTAGAAGCCATTTCCGAGTTCGAAAAGTCAAGGCCTTCTTGGAAACCTGCGACTCTTCCGGAGCCCACTCCGGCCGACTGAAAGTTGGAATCGGAGCCCTGTCTGCCAGATAATAAGTTCCTGAGAATGGTGCCGCGTTGTATGAGAATTGGCGTGGCACATAGACTCCTGCGGTATTCAGGTTTACCGTAGTTCGTAGTCGGTCCGATGATGGACCATTAGTTCGCGGAGGAATTTCAATGAATAAGGCAGAGCTCATCGATGTTCTGACCGAGAAACTGGGCACGGACAGGCGCACGGCAACGGAAGCTGTCGAGCATGTCGTGGACACGATCGTCCGGGCAGTGCACCGCGGCGACAGCGTGACCATCACCGGTTTCGGTGTCTTCGAGCAGCGTCGTCGCGCGGCACGTGTCGCACGCAACCCGCGCACGGGTGAGACCGTCAAGGTCAAGCCGACGTCGGTGCCGGCGTTCCGTCCGGGCGCTCAGTTCAAGGCGGTTATCGCTGGCGGCCAGAAGCTTCCGGCCACCGGTCCGGCAGTCAAGCGCGGCGCAGCGGCGCCCGCCACCAAGGCTGCTGCCAAGAAGGCTGCTGCCAAGAAGACTGCAGCCAAGAAGGCAGCTCCGGCCAAGACCACGGCCGCGAAGAAGACTGCAGCCAAGAAGGCTCCGGCCAAGACTACGGCCGCGAAGAAGACCGTCGCGAAGAAGGTGGCTCCGGCCAAGACCGCAGCCAAGAAGACTGCAGCCAAGAAGGCTCCGGCCAAGACCACGGCAGCCAAGAAGACCGCAGCAAAGAAGGCTCCCGCGAAGCGCGCCAAGTAATACAGCGCACACGGGACTGCCCGAACACAGACAGGCGCCGACCCTGGGGGTTGGCGCCTGTCCGTGTTTCCTTTGCCTCTCGGTGACTCCGGCCGGTGGGGCTCAGTCCTTCCGAGTGGGAGGCAGGGGACTGTCGATGTGGTCGGCGGCGATGAGTTTGCCGCCGGACAGCGAGAGCACCCAGGTGCTCGCCTTCCTGTTCCGCGCCGGGGGAAGTGTGATGCCGTCGTTCTCCGCCCACCAGTCGAGCAGATCGGGAATGACGCCTCCCTGACTGCAGATCACCTGAACTCCGCCGAGAGCGGCGATCTTGCGGACCCGCGTGCGGGTGGCCACCGGGTCGGCGGTGTAACTCTCCTCGGACAGCAGCGGATCCAACCGGACGGTCGTGTCCAGCGCGCGCGCCAGCGGCTCGACCGTCTGTGTGCACCGCGTCCGGTCGGCCGACGTGATGTCGGTGGCCCCGAACGCTTCGAGCTGCGGGACGAGCGTCTCGGCCTGGAGTAGGCCGTTCGCATCCAGGGGCCGGGTGGTGTCGTCGCCCTTGTATCGCTTCCGGCTTCCAGCCTTGGCGTGCCGGACCAGGAGCACGGTCGCGGTGTCGGGTGGCTGAGCCGTGAATCGGCGGAGCATCTTGCGATCCATGGGATACGACAGCTGATCGGCCACCTCGGAGACGGGAAGCCACCGCATCTCGTCCACTTCACTGTTGGAGACGAATTCACCGGCGCGGGCTTCTGCCGCCCAGTATTCGACTCGTTTCAATCGGCGATGGCCCGGAATCGGATATGTCAACGCGCCCAGATGCCGGCCGAGGCGCCCGCGAATACCCGTCTCTTCTTCCACCTCACGCAATGCGGCCACCACTGCGGTCTCTCCGGGGTCGAGCTTTCCCTTCGGAAATGACCAGTCCTCGTATTTGGGCCGGTGAATGAGCGCGATCTCGATCTCGTCGGGATTGCGGGGAGACTTTCGCCACAGCACTGCCCCCGCAGCGAAGATATTGGCTTTGACCGGTTTGCCGGGTGAACTGCTCACCGAGTTCCTTCCTTCTGCCGCGGACTCGCCGCGATCAGGATCCGGTGCCCATTCGTTTGCGCATCATGGCCTCCTGGTGGTCGCGAACCTCCTCGCCGTGGGCAGGCGACGGAACCCACCGGCCGTCGGACCCGAGCACCCAGCACCGCGTGACGGGATCGAGCGCGGAATCGACGATCTCGGCTATCTGAGCGGTGAGTCGAGGGTCTTTCACCTGCGCCATGACCTCGACGCGTCGGTCGAGGTTGCGGTGCATCATGTCTGCGCTGCCGATCCAGTATTCGTCGGCGCCGCGGAAATGGAACACCCGGGAATGCTCGAGGAATCGTCCGAGAATCGACCGGACGTGGATGTTCTCACTCAGCCCGGGGACTCCGGGTTTGAGGGCGCAGATGCCACGCACGACGATTTCGACGGGCACACCGGCCCGGGACGCGCGGTAGAGCGAGTCGATCACCTGTTCGTCGACCAAGGCGTTGGCCTTCAGCAGGATTCCGGAGTCCTCACCCCGCAGTTTGTGCGCGATCTCACCGTCGATCCGCTCGATGATTCCCCGGCGGACGCCGTACGGCGCGACGAGCAGGTTGCGGTACTGCGTCTTCCGCGAGTAGCCGGTGAGGGAATTGAACAGGTCGGTGAGGTCTGCGCCGATCTCGGGTGCGGCGGTGAGGAGGCCGATGTCTTCGTACAGCCGGGCGGTCTTCGGGTTGTAGTTGCCGGTACCGATGTGGCAGTAACGCCGGATGGTGGACCCTTCGCGACGGACCACGAGACACGTCTTGCAGTGCGTCTTGAGCCCGACGAGTCCGTACACCACGTGCACACCCGCGTGTTCGAGCTTGCGGGCCCACTTGATGTTCGCCTGCTCGTCGAATCGCGCCTTGATCTCGACCAGTGCCACAACCTGTTTGCCCGCCTCGGCGGCGGTGATCAATGCGTCGACGATGGGGGAGTCGCCCGAAGTGCGGTAGAGCGTCTGCTTGATCGCCAGAACCTGGGGGTCGGCCGCGGCCTGTTCGATGAAGCGCTGGACGCTCGTGGAGAAAGAGTCGTACGGGTGGTGGACCAGGACGTCGCCGTCGCGGAGGGTGGAGAAGACGCTCTTGGGTGTTTCTCTCTCGCCGAACGCCGGATGCGTTGCCGGGACGAACGGTGCGTCCTTGAGGGCGGGCCGGTCGACCGCATACACCTGCCAGAGGCACGACAGATCCAGCAGTCCGGGTACCTGGATGACGTCGCCGGGATCGACGTCGAGTTCGCGCAGGAGAAGTTCGAGCATGTGCTCGGTCATGTCGTCCGCGACCTCGAGTCGCACCGGTGAACCGAAGCGGCGGCGGGCCAACTCACGCTCGAGGGCCTGCAGAAGATCCTCGTCGCGGTCTTCTTCGACCTCGAAATCGGCGTTGCGCGTGATCCGGAATGCATGGTGCTCCACGATCTCCATGCCCGGGAACAGCATGTCGAGGTGAGCGGAGATCAGATCTTCCAGGGGCAGGAACGCGTCGATGGAGGAGGGCGTTTCGTCGCGGCGGACGCGGACGAACCGGCCCACGTTGTCCGGAACCTTGACCCTCGCAAAGTGTTCGCCACCGGTCACCGCATCCTTCACCGTCACCGCGAGGTTGAGACTCAGACCGCTGATGTACGGGAACGGGTGGGCGTGGTCGACTGCGAGCGGAGTGAGCACGGGGAAGATCTGGTCCTGGAAATGCACCGACAGGCGCTCGCGGTCGTCGTCGGTGAGATCGTCCCATCCGATGATGGAGATCCCTTCGGCGGCAAGCGCGGGACGAACGGAGTCGAGGAAGACCCGTGCGGCCTTCTCCGAGATCTCCTGGGTCCGGGTTGCGATCAGCGAGAGCTGTTCGCGGGGGGAGAGACCGTCGGCGGACCGCACGGACAGCCCGGTCTCGTCGCGGCGCTTGAGTCCGGCCACGCGGACCATGAAGAACTCGTCGAGATTGGACGCGAAGATGGCGAGGAACTTGGCGCGCTCGAGCAACGGCAGCGACGTGTCCTCGGCGAGGGCGAGAACCCGGGCATTGAAATCGAGCCAACTGAGTTCGCGGTTCAGGTAACGATCTTCGGGGAGTCCGTCGGTCAGTGCGCTCGTGAGGGCACTCGTCGCAGCGGGTGGCGCCATCGGAACGTTCGTGGGATTGGCCGTGACGATGTCGTCGCGGGTTCCGTTCTTTCCGTCGACGTCGGTCTGCTGGTCGAGTGCTTCTCGGTTACTCACCCCACGATCATCCCTCGAGAATTCGGCCGCCGACAATCGATGGGGCAAATTCACACGGCGTGCGCGACCTACTCGTTTCCGCAGCGCGAGGGGGCGGTGTGTTCGAGAGCGTCGAGGGCGGCACGCGTCGCAGGTCCGACGCCGAGAGCCTGCGCGGCATCGAGATCGTCGGCGGTGTCGACGTCGGTTCGCAGACCGGGCCAGTGCCCGTCGAGGGGCCGCGCCCCGGACTCGAGATGCCGCTTCGCCGATCCCGGTCCGAACCGGGGATCGAGCGGAATCTCCGGGTCGCAGGAGAACAGTGCGGCGGTTCCGGTGCCGTGATGATCGACGACGACCGACCTGCCACCGGTTCTCGCTGCGGCGAGTGCTTCACCGAATTCGCCTCCGCGCAGAGACGGAAGGTCGGCCTGCAGTGCGACGACGTCGACTCCGCGCTCGTTGCGGCGGACGTGCTCGGCCGCCGCCGACAGCGCCGCATTGAGGCTGTGCTCGGTGCCGCCCTCGTCCGGCCGATCCTCGGCGGAAACGGGTGCGGGGTCGGCGTAGACGTGCGCGCCGACACTGCGCGCGAGCCGCGCCACCGCGGGATCCGGCGTGACCACGGTGACACCGACGACCGTCGCGACGTCGCTGACGACGGCCAGGGTGTCGCGCAGCATCGACAGGACCAGTCCGGTGCGGTCGGCCGTGTCGAAGACACCCGACAGCCGCGTCTTGGCCGCGTGGAGTTCCTTCACGGCGACGAGAACGTGCGCGCGCGGCGCCACGGATCGGGTCGCTGTGCTCATGCGGATATCTTGCCAGCCCGCGCGGGGCGGTGCTCCGGACGCCCGGTCGCCGCTGAGCAGCGAACGAGTTCGGTAGCGGGGCGGCGCTCGACCTCGGCATCGGCAATACTGTGGGCGACGCATCGGGTAACGAACGACGAGGGGGCTGTGTGAGCAAGGCTGCGGTACTGGGAGCGGGTTCATGGGGGACTGCATTTGCGAAGGTCCTGGCCGATGCCGGGACCGACGTCACCATGTGGGCGCGACGCGCTGAGGTCGCCGAATCGATCGTGTCGCGGCACGAGAACGCGGACTACTTGCCGGGCATCGCCCTGCCTCCGTCGTTGACCGCCACCGACGACGCGCGGGCCGCACTCGATGGCGCCGACATCGTCGTCCTCGCGGTGCCGTCGCAGTCCCTGCGCGACAATCTGCAGGTCTGGAGTCCGATGATCCCCGAGGACGCCACCCTGCTGAGCCTCGCCAAGGGCATCGAAACCGGCACCCTCATGCGGATGAGTCAGGTGATCATCCAGGTCACCGGCGCAGACCCGGGACGTGTCGCCGTGCTGTCCGGGCCCAATCTGGCCCGGGAGATCGCGATCGGTCAACCGGCGGCGACGGTCGTCGCGTGCACGGATTCGACGCGGGCACTGGAACTGCAGAAGGCCTCGGCCACCGGATACTTCCGTCCGTACACGAATTCGGACGTCATCGGGTGCGAGATCGGTGGCGCCTGCAAGAACGTCATCGCCCTCGCCTGCGGTATGGCATCGGGAATCGGTCTGGGAGAGAACACGATTGCGAGCATCATCACTCGCGGTCTCGCCGAGATCATCCGGCTGGGAGTGGCCCTCGGTGCGAAACCTGCCACCCTCGCGGGTCTCGCGGGAGTGGGCGATCTGGTTGCGACGTGCACGTCGCCCCTGTCGCGCAATCGGTCCTTCGGTGAACGCCTCGGTCAGGGTGGTTCGATCGAGAGTGCCCAGGCGGCCACTCACGGTCAGGTCGCCGAGGGTGTGAAATCGTGCTCGTCCGTGCGGGCTCTCGCGGCCAGTTACGACGTCGAGATGCCGCTCACCGATGCCGTGCACCGGGTGTGCCACGAGGGCGTCGTGGTGCAGGACGCGATCGGTCAGCTGCTCGGCCGTCGCACGAAGCCGGAGTGAGCTCGTGAGTGGTGATTCCACCCGCTGCGTCAAAGCTGTTGCCGCAGAAAATGTTCCCGGATCGCCGATGCAGAGGGGGCCGGTTTTCGCAGCGCCGTATCAGCTGAGCGCGGACGAGGGAACCGAGTCCGACACCTACGCGCGTGCCTCCAATCCGGGCTGGCGCGACCTCGAATCGGCGCTGGCGACGCTCGAGGGCGCCGCGGGCGCGCTCGTCGTCGGCTCCGGGATGTCGGCGGTCACCGTCGTGCTGAGGAGTCTGCTCACCGCCGGCGACACGGTGGTCGTTCCGTCTGACGGCTACTACCAGGTGCGCGCGTACGCGCGGGAGCGCCTGGAGCCGATGGGCATCACCGTGCGCGAACTGAGGACCGCCGAGATGGCCGGCGAGGCGGCCGCCGCACTGTTGGCGTCCGCCGAGGGGACGACGGTGGTGGTGGCCGAGACTCCGGCCAACCCCTCGCTCGACGTGGTGGATCTGCGCGCCGTGTCCGAGCAGTGCGCGAACGCGGGCGCTGTTCTCGTGGTGGACAACACGACCGCAACGCCGCTCGGCCAGCAACCGCTCGAACTCGGAGCCGACGTGGTAGTCGCCAGCGGCACAAAGACTTTGAGCGGTCACAGTGATCTCCTCATGGGGTACATCGCCGCGTCGGACGCCGACTTCCTGGCCGGGATGGAACGCGAGAGGGCCCTGTCGGGCACGGTGCTGGGGCCGTTCGAGACGTGGCTCGCCCACCGGAGTCTCGGGACGGCCGGTCTGCGATTCGAGCGTCAATGCGCCAACGCCTTGGCCCTCGCGGTCCTGCTCGAGTCACACCCGGCGGCCCACCGCGTCCGTTATCCGGGTCTGCCCGGAGATCCTGCGCACGCCGTCGCCGCCGGTCAGATGCGTCGATTCGGCGGGCTGGTGAGCTTCGAGGTGGACTCCGCCGAACAGTTCCACCGACTCGTGGCCGGAAGTGAGCTCCTCGTGCCTGCGACGAGCTTCGGCGGCATCCACACCAGCGCCGACCGCCGGGCCCGGTGGGGAGACCCCGTACCCGAGGGGTTCGTGCGGATCTCGTGCGGAATCGAGGACACCGAAGACCTCGTCGCCGATCTCGAGAGAGCGCTGTCCGCGTTGTGAGTGCGGGGCCGCCCACCGTGTCGTGAGGTCGGCGAAGGAAATATGAGGAGAGGTGGGTGCGGTGAGCGTGTCGCGACGACGGTACGGTCTGTGTCGTGAGTAAACCGCGTACCCGGGTAGCCGTCATCTTCGGTGGCCGCAGCAACGAGCATTCCGTGTCCTGTGTGTCGGCCGGAAGCGTCCTGAGGAATCTCGACCCGGAACGGTACGAGGTAGTGCCGATCGGCATCACCACCGAGGGCTCGTGGGTCCTCGGCTCCACCGACCCCGAAACGCTGTCCATCCGCGGCAGGGCACTGCCCAGCGTCGACGCCGACGGGTCCGCACTGGCCCTCACCGCCGACCCGACGCGGTCCGGCGACCTCGTCGCACTCGACGACGGCGAAGCGGGCAAGATCCTGGCCTCGGTCGACGTCGTCTTCCCCGTCCTGCACGGCGCCTACGGCGAGGACGGCACGATCCAGGGCCTGCTCGAACTCGCAGGTGTCCCGTACGTCGGTCCCGGCGTACTCGCCAGCGCCGCCGGTATGGACAAGGAATTCACGAAGAAGCTGCTCGCCGCGGAAGGCCTGCCCATCGGGTTCCAGGTCGTCCTGCGTCCGGGCACCGCCACACTGACCGACGAACAGAAGTCCCGCCTCCACCTCCCGGTGTTCGTGAAGCCGGCCCGCGGCGGATCGTCGATCGGTATCACCCGGGTGGCCGAGTGGGCCGCGCTCGACGACGCCATCGCCCACGCCCGCCTGCACGACCCGAAAGTGATCGTCGAATCGGGGATCGTCGGCCGCGAGGTCGAGTGCGGAGTCCTCGAGTTCCCGGACGGCGACGTGCGGGCCAGCGTCATCGCCGAGATCCGGATGCCGGAAGGCGCAGGCGACGACGAGGCGTTCTACGACTTCGACAGCAAATACCTCGACGACGTGTGCGAGTTCGACGTGCCCGCGAAACTCGACGAAGCGGTCAGCGAAGAGATCCGCGAACTCGCGGTGCGCGCGTTCTCCGCGCTCGACTGCCAGGGTCTCGCGCGGGTCGACTTCTTCGTGACCGAGGACGGCCCGGTCATCAACGAGATCAACACGATGCCGGGATTCACGTCGATCTCGATGTACCCGCGCATGTGGGGTGCGGTTGGTGTCGACTACGGCACCCTCGTCTCGACCCTGGTCGACACGGCCCTCGCGCGCGGCATCGGCCTGCGCTAGGGAAACCGAGGTCCGGCGCTCAGGGATTCGCCACGGGCGCCGGATCGAGCGGCTTCTGCGGCAATGCCTGCGACACCGCGCCGGAAATGTCCTGAAGCGGCGTCGGTCCCACCCCGGTGGGAACCGTGAGTCCGATGTACACGCCGCGGTCGACCGCGAAATAGCTGCTCGCGTCGATTCCGGCGCTCGCACCCGAGATCTCGAACCACTGAACTCCGTCGATCACCTGCAGCGCCGAGGCCTGATCGAACTCCGCGGGACGGTCCAGACCGCAACGCAGGACGAGTGGTTCACCCTCGGCCGGCTGCCACGCGGCAGTCGCCTCGGGTGCGGGCTCGGTGAGTTCGGCGCGCGTGTAGTCGCCCAGCGCGTCGGGGAGGCCCGCCATCAGGGTGGCGCACTCCGCGGAGCCGGATGCGGGCGCGGGCACCGGCCCCAGCGACACCGGTTCCTTCACCGGGTTCCGCCCGGCGAACACCGCCGCGACGACGATGCCGATGACCAGGGCCACGGGAAGCGCCACGGCCGTCGCGATGAGCGCGGGATTGCGCCGCTCCGCGGGGACCGGGTCGGAGTTGCCGGCAGGTGTGCTCTGTTCGGGTTCGAGGTCGGACATGCTCAGTTCTTGTTCGCAGACTTTTCGGGGACGTCGCAGGTGAGGGTGCGGGTGATGCCGGAGACCTGACGGATCTCCTCGACGACGGGAGCGACCTCGTCAGCGGACACCCGCACGATGACGTCATACGGTCCGACCACGTCCTCGGCGGTCCGGACTCCGGTGATCTTCGCGATCTCGGTCGCGATCGCCGCAGCCTTGCCGACTTCGGTCTGGATCAGGATGAACGCTTGCACTCTCGCTCCGGCCCTTCCCTGCTCCGCGCCGCATGATCTCGGTAGAGTCGCGGGTGCTTCGGCGCGCTGATCGGTCACGTGCCGAGAAGTTCCGGCAACAGCTAAAAGGTACCGCAGTCGCACATTCCGTCGACCGGGCCCACAGCCGCTGCACGGGCCACCCGACACTGGAGGCACACCATCACACCGACGGATTCCCCGGACCCGAACCCGCCACTCACCGTCGCCGACGTCGGCGAGTTCGCCGTGATCGGCCGAGCGGTGGACGGCCGGGTGCAGCCGCCGTCCACGCTGATCGGCCCCGGCGACGACGCTGCCCTCGTCCGGGCGGACGACGGCCGGGTGGCGGTGTCCGCCGACATGCTGGTGCAGGACAGGCATTTTCGGCTCGACTGGTCGTCACCACGCGACGTGGGCCACAAGGCGGTGGCGCAGAATGCGGCCGACGTCGCGGCGATGGGGGCGCGGCCCACCGCCTTCCTCGTCTCCCTCGGTCTCCCGCCGGACACGTCGATCGACGTGGCGGACGGCATCTCGGCGGCGATCGGGGAAAGCGCCGAGGAACTCGGGGCCGGCGTCGTGGGCGGTGATCTCGTGCAGGCCGGGCAGATCGTGATTTCCGTCACCGTCCTCGGTGATCTGGGTGGCAGGAGCCCGATCCGGCGGTCGGGCGCGCGGCCCGGCGACGTCGTCGCGGTGGCCGGCGAACTCGGCCGGTCGGCGGCCGGTCTCGCGCTGCTGCTCGGCGGGTCCTCGGATTTCCCGGACCTGCTCGCCGCGCATCGGGTCCCCACCCCGCCGTATTCCGCCGCCTGGGCCGCCGCGGACGGGGGCGCCCACGCAATGACCGACATCTCCGACGGACTCCTCGCCGATCTCGGTCACATCTGTGACGCCTCCGGCGTCGGAATGTCCCTCACCCGATCCGACCTGGCTGTCTCACCCGAACTGGTGGCGGCAGCGAAGGCTCTCGGCGTCGACCACTGGGAATGGGTGCTCACCGGGGGAGAGGACCACGGTTTCGCCGCCACCTTCCCTGCCGGCGTCCCGCTCCCGGCGGGGTGGACCGGGATCGGCGCGGTGCACGACGGGTCCGGCATCTCGGTGGACGGCGAGACCTGGCCGGGGGCCGGGGGCTGGCAGAGTTTCTCGGTATAGGTTGCACGCATGGCTATCTACGCGCTCGGGGACCGCGAACCCGACATCCATCCGGACGCCTACGTCCATCCCGACGCCGTGGTGATCGGGAACGTGACCCTGGCGGCAGGCACCTCGGTGTGGCCGCAGGCCGTGCTCCGCGCCGACTACGGCACCATCACCGTCGGCGCCGACACGAACATCCAGGACGGCACCGTGATCCATTGCACGATGATCGATCCCACCGTCATCGGCTCGGGGTGCGTCGTCGGTCACGCGGCGCACATCGAGGGATCCACGATCGGCGACCACTGCCTGATCGCCTCCGGATCGATCGTTCTCAACGGTTCGGTCATCGGTGCCGGTTCGGTCGTCGGAGCCGGCGCCGTCGTTCCGTTCAAGTTCGAGGTTCCGCCGCGGAGCATGGCGCTCGGCGTCCCCGCGAAGATCCGGCAGGGCTACGAGGTTCCCGAGGGGCACCTCGAGATGAACGTGAAGATGTACGCCGCGAACGCGGCCTACTACCGCGACTCGCTGCGCAGGCTCGACTGATGGCGGCGCCGCTGGCGGACCTCGTCGAGGCCGGATGGGCAGACGCACTCGAACCGGTGTCCGGACGGATCACGGAGATGGGCGAGTTCCTGCGCGCGGAAATCGCCGACGGGCGTGACTACCTTCCCGCCGGAGAGAACGTCCTGAGAGCGTTCACCCACCCATTCTCCGAGGTCAAGGTCCTGATCGTGGGTCAGGACCCGTATCCCACACCCGGTCACGCGGTCGGTCTCAGCTTCTCGGTGGCTCCGGATGTGCGCCCCGTGCCACGCAGCCTCGGCAACATCTTCACCGAATACAGCAAGGACCTCGGCTACGAGACGCCCACCACCGGGGACCTCACCCCGTGGTCACGTCAGGGAGTGCTTCTGCTGAACAGGGTCCTCACCGTGCAGCCCGGACTCCCGGCCTCGCACCGGAAGAAGGGCTGGGAGGCGGTGACCGAGCAGGCCATTCGCGCTCTCGTGGCGCGCCCCGAACCCCTCGTCGCAATTCTGTGGGGCCGGGACGCGTCCACGTTGAAACCGATGCTCGGCGACGTGCCGACGATCGAATCGGCGCACCCCTCACCGCTGTCCGCGTCGCGCGGATTCTTCGGTTCGCGGCCGTTCAGCCGCGCGAACGAACTCCTCGACGGCCTGGGCGCCGAACCGGTGAACTGGCAGCTGCCGTAAACGGCGAATTCCCCTACTGCACAGACGAGAAGGCGGCACGTTCCTCTACTGCACAGACGAGAAATCGGCACGCCGTTTCTCGACGAAGGCGTCGACGCCCTCGCGTCCCACCGGGCTGTCGGCCGCGGTGGCGATCGACGCGGCCTCCGCGTCGAGTTGCTCGGCGAGCGAGCGATATCGGGAGGCGCGCACGAGCGTCTTGATCCCCGAGTAGGACGGCGTCGGGCCGGCAGCGAGGGTGCGGGCGAGTCGAAGGGCCTCGTCCTGGACGACGTCGTCGCCGACGAGGCGGCTGAGGATGCCCAGGCGGACGGCCTCGTCGCCGCTGAGAACGGCATCGGTGATCAGGATCTCGCGCGCGCGGGCGTCGCCGACGATGCGCGGGAGGGTCCAGGACATGCCGCCGTCCGGGGTGAAGCCGATGGACGGGTAGGCCGGGCGCAGCTTGGTCCCCGGGCCGCCGATGGCGACGTCCGTGAGGCAGACAAGGCTCATGCCGGCGCCCGCCGCCCACCCGTGAACACCGGCGATCACCGGAACGGTCACGGCGTCGAGCGCACGAACGAATTCGTGGAACACGCGCGCCACCTCGGCGACGTATTCGCTTCGCACCGGCGCGGAGGCGAAGGCGTGGACGTTGCCGCCCGCACAGAAGTTCGGGCCCTCCCCGACGAGAAGGACGCTGCCGATTCGGTCACCGACCGCTTCGAGTGCCCGGGCACCCTGCACCATGCCCTCGCCGTCCAGTGAGGTGCCGTTCTCCGCCGTCGCGATCGTGATGCGCAGGACGCCGTCTTCGAGCTGTACTTTGCTGAGTCCATCGAGAGAAGTCACCGTTGCACCTTACGTTGGGCCCCTGCCGGTGCCCGACGTGCCCCGATGCGCTGCGACGATGCCGAATCGGACGGGTGTGGCGACACAAAAAACTGCGCCCCCGACACCGAAGTGTCGGGGGCGCAGTGACATCGCACGCAGCGTCGGGTCAGCCCCGAGCAACCTTTCCAGCCTTCAGGCAGGAGGTGCAGACGTTGACCTTCCGGGTGTTTCCGGGGGCAACCTCGGCACGAACAGTCTGAATGTTCGGGTTCCAGCGACGGTTGGTACGCCGGTGCGAGTGCGAGACCGACTTACCGAAGCCGGGCCCCTTGGCGCATACGTCGCAGACGGCAGCCATAGTCGCGAACTCCTTCAAGATAGTGAACTGTGAAATTTGCTGGCCTCGTAGAGACAGGGCACAGCAAGCGCGCCCTGTACGAGGCAACCGTGCAAGAGTAGCCGCTCGAGTGCGGATTGGCCAAACCCGGTCCCGAAGGGCTCGGACCGCGGGCCCGATCATCGTCCCCCGACTAGTCTGACGGCACCTTCCCATTCCCTGGCCGGAGAGGACGACAGTGGCCCCTGAGCTCCCGATGGACGGGCGAGTCCTCGAATCGTGGGCGCGGACCGCCGTCGCGGGTCTGGAAAAGCGGTGCGAGGAGATCAACAGCCTCAACGTCTTTCCGATCCCGGACTCCGACACGGGTACCAATCTGCTGTTCACGATGCGTGCGGCGCTGGGTGCGATCGACGAGTACGCGGGCAGCGGCACCAAGGACGTCCGGCAGGTGGCCATCGCCCTGGCTCGGGGCGCGGTCGCCGGCGCGCGCGGGAACTCCGGCGTGATCCTGTCCCAGGTGCTGCGAGGGATTGCGGAAGCAGCCGTCACCCCCGCCGTCGACACAAGGACGGTCCGGACCGGGCTGCTGATGGCCACCAACCTGGTGACGGACGCGGTGAGCTACCTCGTGGAGGGGACCATCGTCACCGTGTTGCGCTGTGCCGCCGACGCCGCGGCGGAGTTTCCGGACGAGGCGCCGATCGCGGTCACGGCCCGCGCAGCCGCGGACGCGGCGGCGTCCGCGCTCACCAGGACGCCGTCGCAACTCGAGGTGCTCGGCACCGCAGGCGTCGTCGATGCGGGAGGACTCGGCCTCGTCGTGATCCTCGACGCTCTCGTCACAGCGGTGACGGGGGCACCGCCCGATCGCGCACCGATCGCGCTCCACGTTCCGCGCCGCACCCCGTCCACGCATCGCGCAGAGCTCGTCCCTGTTTCCGCGCCGCCCGCGTCGCAGCGCCCGCACGCGCATCCGGGACCCGGACCCGAATGCGACGAGGGTTCGGATCAGGACTTCGAGGTGATGTACCTGGTCGCGGAGTCCGACGAGGACCGCATCGCGGAGTTGCGCACCACGCTGAACGCCCTCGGGGACTCGATCGTGATCGTCGGCGACGGCGGCGGAGGCTGGTCGGTCCACGTGCACTGCACGGACGCGGGCGCAGCAGTGGAGGCCGGCCTCTCGGCGGGACGCATCCACGGAATCCGGGTCAGCAGCTTCCTCGTGGATGCGCGGGACCAGGGGTTGCTCTTTCCCCCGGTCCGGACCCGGCCGGATCAGGGGGAGCGGGGAATCGTCGCCGTCGTGGCCGGCGATGGCGCCGCCGAACTGTTCGCCAGCGAAGGCGCGACAGTCCTCCGATGCGACGACGCCCCCGTCACCCGGGCCCAGCTCCTCGGCATCATCAGGCAGATGGGACGCACCGAGGTGCTCGTCCTCCCCAACGGTGCGCTGACGGCCCAGGAACTCGTCGCGGTCAGTGCCGCGGCAAGGGACGCCCGGCACGAAGTCCTGCTGCTCGCGACGTCCGCGATGGTGCAGGGACTCGCGTCCCTGGCGGTGCACGACCCCGAGCGTGAGGCGGTGGACGACGCCTTCGCGATGTCGGAGGCCGCCGCAGCGACCCGCTGGGGATCGCTGCGCATCGCCAGGGAACGGGCCCTCACCTATGTGGGCACGTGCGAACCGGGAGACGGCATCGGACTGATGGGTCACGAGGTGATCGTCATCGAACCGGACGCGGTCGCGGCCGGACGGCGACTCGTCGACCTCGTCCTCGGCGCGGGTGGCGAACTGGTGACGCTCCTGATGGGGTCGGAGGCGCCGGACGGGCTGGACACGGAACTGGCCGATCACATCTCGCAGCGGCACCCCGGCGTCGAGGTGATGATCTACCACGGTGGACAACCTGGAGATCTGTTGCAACTCGGGGTGGAATGAGGAATTCGATGGCCACATTGTCCGACCGGCTCGATCATCTGCTGGGAAAGAAGACCGCCGACGCGCTCGAGGAGGCGTTCGACATCCGCACGGTCGAGGACCTGCTGCGGCACTACCCGCACCGGTACGCCTCGCAGGGCCGTGAGCTCGCGGAGAAGGACCCGCCGGAGGGCGAGCACATCACGATCATCGCCCGGGTCACGTCCGCGGCCGTCGTGAAGATGAAGAACCGGCCGGGCAGCATGCTCAAGGTGGTCCTGTCCACCGACACCCAGAACGTGGACGTCACCTTCTTCAGCCCGCAGAAGGTCAAGCACGTGATCAAGCCCGGTGTGCGCGCGATGTTCTCGGGAACGGTCAAGTACTTCCGCCAGAAGTGGAGCCTCACCCACCCGAGCTACCTCATCCTTCCCGAGCCGCGGGCCGGCAGCGAGGACCCCGTCGTGAACGTCGGCCGGATCCGCGGTGCCGGGGATCTCGCGGGAATCGCCCGGGCGTCGCAGGAAGCCGGTGCCGGGGTCGACATGTCCGTGTTCGACCGGGCGCTGATCCCGCTCTATCCGGCCACCCGGGACGTCGAGAGCTGGACGATCATGAAATGTGTCCGCCAGATCCTGGACCAGCTCGATCACGTCGACGACCCCCTGCCGGAGAACATCCGGGCCGAACGCGAGCTGATCGGCCTCGACGAAGCCCTCCGGTCGGTCCACCTGCCCGACACCCGTGAAGACGTGGAGAACGCCCACGACCGTCTCCGGTTCGACGAGGCGACGGCGCTGCAGCTGGTTCTCGCCCGTCGCCGCCACGACAACGCCGAGCGAGTCGCGCCCGAGTGCCTGCCGGTGCCCGGCGGGATCGCCGACGTGTTCGAGAAGATGCTTCCCTTCCAGCTCACCGAGGGTCAGCACACGGTCGCCGACGAGATCTCCGCCGATTTGGCGCAGCCGCACCCGATGAGCAGGCTGCTGCAGGGGGAGGTGGGTTCCGGTAAGACGATCGTGGCCCTGCGCGCCATGCTCCAGGTGGTCGACGCCGGCTACCAGTGCGCCCTGCTCGCCCCGACCGAGGTGCTCGCGACGCAGCACGCCCGGTCGCTGCGGGCGATGCTCGGCTCCCTCGCGACCGCCGGGGAACTCGGGGCGCACGAGAAGGCCACACGGGTGGCGCTGCTGACGGGGTCGATGCCGGTCGCCGCCAAACGCACGGCTCTGAACGAGGCGATCACCGGCGACGCCGGGATCGTCATCGGCACCCACGCCCTCATTCAGGACAACGTCGAGTTCTTCAACCTCGGGATGGTGGTGGTCGACGAGCAGCACCGGTTCGGTGTCGAGCAGCGCGACCGGCTGCGGTCGCGTGCGCGCGAGGGTCTGAGCCCGCACCTGCTGGTGATGACGGCGACGCCGATTCCCCGCACCATCGCGATGACGGTGCTCGGCGATCTGGAGGTGTCGACGCTGCGGCAGCTGCCGAAGGGCAGGTCGCCGATCAAGAGCAGTGTGGTACCCGCGTCCCAGAAGCCGCAGTGGGTCGCGCGCGCGTGGGAACGGATCCGCGAGGACGTGGCCGAGGGGAGGCAGGCGTACGTCGTGTGCTCGCGCATCGGCGACGGCGAGAAGGGCGACGGCGAGGACGCGTTCGACGAGAAGGCGCCCGAGACGAAGTCTGCCGTCGAGGTGTACGAGGAGTTGAGCGGCAGCATCATGCCGGACCTGCGGGTGGGTCTGCTGCACGGCCGGCTTCCCGCTGACGAGAAGGACGCGGTGATGCGCGACTTCACGGCCGGCGACATCGACGTCCTGGTGTGCACCACGGTCGTCGAGGTCGGCGTCGACGTCCCGAACGCGACGATCATGGTGATCGTCGACGCGGACCGTTTCGGTGTGAGTCAGCTCCACCAACTGCGCGGACGCGTCGGCCGTGGCGAACACCAGGGCCTGTGCATTCTCGTCACCGAGATGAATCCGGGCGGTCCCGCCTACGAGCGATTGTCGAACGTGGCGTCGACCAACGACGGTTTCGAACTTGCGCAACTCGACCTCGCCACCCGCCGCGAGGGCGACATTCTCGGTGCGGCGCAGTCGGGAACGACGTCCACGTTGCGGCTGTTGTCGCTGCTCGGCCACGAGGACGTCATCGCTGCGGCGTCCGAGTTCGCGCGTTCGGTCATCGCGGACGATCCGCGCCTCGAAAACCATCCCGGGCTGTCGGCGATGGTGACCTCGGCGCTCGACGCGGACCGCATCGAATATCTGGAGAAAACGTGAGAACTTACTTCGCTTCACGTAAATCTTCGCTCGTCTGTTTCGGGTCTGTTGCAGAATTCGCACACGTCAGGGGGGTCTTTGTGAAGTTTGTGTAGGATCCTGAAATGTGGGATGCCACTTCTCCGCGGCCGTCCGCGGCGGGGTAGTTTGCTCCAATGTTCTCCAAAGTCCTGGTCGCCAACCGTGGCGAAATTGCGATCCGCGCTTTCCGTGCCGCCTACGAACTAGGTGCTGGAACGGTTGCGGTGTTCCCGTACGAGGATCGGAACTCGATCCACCGTCTGAAGGCTGATGAGAGTTATCAGATCGGCGAGGAGGGACACCCGGTTCGGGCGTACCTCTCCGTCGACGAGATCGTCTCCGCGGCCAAGCAGGCAGGGGCCGACGCCATCTACCCCGGCTACGGCTTCCTTTCCGAGAACCCGGATCTCGCCGCCGCGTGCGCCGAGGCGGGCATCACGTTCGTGGGTCCCTCCGCCGAGGTGCTCGAGCTCACCGGCAACAAGGCGCGTGCGATCGCCGCGGCGAAGGCCGCCGGTCTGCCGGTGCTGGCGTCGTCGGAGCCGTCCGCCGATGTGGACGAGCTGCTGGCCGCGGCCGAGACCATGCAGTTCCCGCTGTTCGTGAAGGCCGTTGCCGGCGGCGGTGGCCGCGGCATGCGCCGCGTCGCCGAGCGGGCTCAGCTCAAGGAGTCCATCGAGGCCGCCGCGCGTGAGGCCGAGTCGGCCTTCGGCGACCCGACGGTATTCCTCGAACAGGCCGTCGTCGACCCGCGTCACATCGAGGTCCAGATCCTGGCCGACGGTCAGGGCAACGTCATCCACCTGTTCGAGCGGGACTGCTCGCTGCAGCGCCGCCACCAGAAGGTGATCGAGCTCGCGCCTGCCCCGAACCTGTCGGAAGAGCTGCGGGCGAAGATCTGCGCGGACGCGGTGGCGTTCGCGAAGGAGATCAACTACTCCTGTGCGGGCACCGTCGAATTCCTCCTCGACACCCGCGGCAACCACGTCTTCATCGAGATGAACCCTCGCATCCAGGTCGAGCACACCGTCACCGAAGAGGTCACGGACGTCGACCTCGTGCAGTCGCAGCTGCGGATCGCGTCGGGGGAGACCCTCGCGGACCTGGGCCTGAGCCAGGACAAGATCACGCTGCGCGGCGCGGCGCTGCAGTGCCGCATCACCACCGAGGACCCCGCCAACGGATTCCGCCCGGACACCGGTCGGATCACCGGCTACCGCACCCCGGGTGGTGCCGGTATCCGCCTCGACGGCGGAACGTCGGTCGGGGCAGAGGTCTCCGCGTACTTCGATTCGATGCTCGTCAAGCTCACCTGCCGCGGCCGCGACTTCGAAACCGCCGTCGCCCGGGCCCGCCGCGCGGTCACCGAGTTCCGGATCCGCGGCGTGTCGACGAACATCCCGTTCCTGCAGGCGGTGCTCGACGACCCCGATTTCAAGGCCGGCCGGGTCACCACGTCCTTCATCGAGGAGCGCCCCCAGCTGCTCACGCTGCGCAGCTCCGCCGACCGTGGCACCAAGATCCTCACCTACCTCGCCGACGTGACGGTCAACAAGCCGCACGGCGAGCGGCCGTCGGCGGTGTACCCGCGCGACAAGCTGCCCCAGATCGACCTGTCCACCCCGCCGCCGGACGGCAGCCGTCAGAAGCTGCTCGCCCTCGGGCCGGAGGGATTCGCCAAGGCGCTGCGGGAGCAGAAGGCCCTCGCCGTCACCGAGACCACGTTCCGTGACGCACACCAGTCACTCCTCGCGACCCGCGTGCGGACCAGCGGTCTGCTCGACGTCGCCGGGCACGTCGCCCGGCTGACCCCCGAGCTGCTGTCCATTGAGGCGTGGGGCGGTGCGACCTACGACGTGGCGCTGCGGTTCCTGCACGAGGACCCCTGGTACCGGCTGGCCGCTCTGCGCGAGGCCGTGCCGAACATCTGTTTGCAGATGCTGCTGCGCGGACGGAACACCGTCGGCTACACCCCGTACCCGGAGAAGGTGACGCGGGCGTTCGTCGAGGAGGCCACCAACAGCGGCATCGACATCTTCCGCATCTTCGACGCCCTCAACAACGTCGACCAGATGCGGCCGGCCATCGACGCCGTCCGCGAGACCGGCACCGCACTCGCCGAGGTCGCCCTGTCCTACACCGGCGACCTGTCGAACCCGAACGAGAAGCTGTACACCCTCGACTACTACCTGCGCCTGGCGGAGGAGATCGTCGAGGCCGGTGCGCACATCATCGCGATCAAGGACATGGCCGGACTGCTCCGCGCCCCCGCCGCCACCACCCTGGTGACGGCGCTACGCAAGAACTTCGACCTGCCCGTGCACGTGCACACCCACGACACCCCGGGTGGTCAGCTCGCGACGTACCTGGCCGCATGGCAGGCAGGCGCGGATGCGGTCGACGGTGCCTCGGCCGCGATGGCGGGCACCACCAGCCAGCCTGCGTTGTCGGCGATCGTGGCCGCGGCCGCGCACTCCGAGCACGACACCGGCCTGGACCTGCAGGCCGTGTGCGACCTCGAGCCGTACTGGGAGGCGCTGCGCAAGGTGTACAAGCCGTTCGAGTCCGGGCTGCCTGCCCCGACCGGACGTGTCTACACGCACGAGATCCCCGGCGGTCAGCTGTCGAACCTGCGCACCCAGGCCGTGGCGCTCGGTCTCGGTGACAAGTTCGAGGAGGTCGAGGCCAAGTACGCGGCCGCCGACCGGATGCTCGGCCGCCTGGTCAAGGTCACCCCGTCGTCGAAGGTGGTCGGCGACCTCGCCCTGCACCTCGTCGGATCCGGAGCGTCCACCGAGGAATTCAAGGAGAACCCGGCGAAGTTCGACATCCCCGATTCGGTGGTCGGGTTCCTGCGCGGCGAACTGGGCACCCCGCCCGGCGGCTGGCCCGAACCGTTCCGCACCCGGGCCCTCGAAGGTCGCGGAGCCGCCAAGCCCGAGGTGGCTCTGTCCGCGGACGACGAGAAGGCACTCTCCGGCACGTCCGCGGAACGACGGGCGACGCTCAACCGGTTGCTGTTCCCCGGCCCGACGAAGGAATTCCTCGAGCACCGGGACAAGTACGGCGACACGTCGCAGCTCTCGGCGAACCAGTTCTTCTACGGCCTGCGTCGCGGCGACGAGCACCGGGTCCGCCTCGCACAGGGTGTCGAGCTGATCATCGGGCTCGAGGCCATCTCCGAACCCGACGAGCGGGGATACCGCACCGTCATGTGCATCCTCAACGGGCAGCTGCGTCCGGTGTCGGTGCGTGACCGGTCCATCTCCAGTGAGCTCCCGGCCGCGGAGAAGGCCGACAAGAACAACCCCGGCCACGTGCCGGCGCCGTTCGCCGGTGTGGTGACCCTCGCCGTGACCGAGGGTCAGCACATCGCCGCCGGCGACACGATCGCGACCATCGAGGCCATGAAGATGGAAGCGGCTATCACCGCCCCGCGAAGTGGCACGGTCTCCCGGCTGGCCATCGGATCGGTCCAGCAGGTGGAGGGCGGCGACCTCCTCGCCGTCGTGTCGACAGGGGAGTCCGCGAGCGAGTGACTCGGATCATCGCGGGACTCGCGGGCGGTCGACGCCTGCGGGTCCCGCCGAGCGGGACCCGGCCCACCTCGGACCGGGTCCGCGAGGCATTGTTCAGCGCACTGCACAGCCGGATGGACCTCGAAGGCGCGTCCGTCCTCGACCTCTACGCGGGGTCGGGGGCGCTCGGCCTGGAGGCGCTCTCCCGGGGTGCGGACCGCGTCGTCCTCGTCGAGTCCGACTCGAAAGCGGCGGGCATCATCAAGCACAACGTGACGACGGTCGGTCTGCCGGGCGCGGAAGTGCGCGGGGCTCCGGTGGCCGCGGTGCTCGCGGGCACCGCCGACCGGCCGTACGACCTGGTGATGGCGGATCCGCCGTACGCCGTCGACGACGAGGCGGTACAGACGGTGCTCGGCCACCTCCGGGTCAACGGCTGGGTCGGCGACGGCTCGATCGTGGTGCTCGAGCGGTCGTCGAGGTCACCCGAGACGGCGTGGCCCGAGGGCTTCGCGCCCGTCAAGGCGAAGAAGTACGGCGAGGCGAGAATCGAATTGGCGACCTGCTACGGTCTGGACTCATGACTGGCGCTGTCTGCCCCGGATCCTTCGACCCCGTGACCAATGGCCACCTTGACGTGATCGGCAGAGCTGCCGCGCAGTTCGACGAGGTCATCGTGACGGTCATGGTCAACAAGAGCAAACGTGGCCTGTTCACCGTCGAGGAGCGCATCGAGATGCTCGAAGACTCGACCAGTGAGCTGCCCAACGTGCGGGTGTCCTCGTGGCACGGCCTGCTCGTGGATTACGCCAAGCAGCAAGGGATCACAGCGATCGTCAAGGGCCTGCGCGGCGCCAACGACTTCGACTACGAGCTGCAGATGGCGCAGATGAACCAGAAGCTCAGTGGCGTCGACACCCTCTTCATCCCGACCAACCCCACCTACAGCTACCTGTCGAGTTCGCTCGTGAAGGAAGTGGCCACGTTCGGCGGCGACGTCTCCGACATGCTGCCCGAGAAGGTGCACGCCCGTCTTCTCGCGAGGATCGCCGAGCGCGCCGCCGAGAGCAGCTGATACCCGACACACCGGCTGCCACGACACACCCGCGGCGTCCGGTCGGGCAGACTTGCACGAAGAAGGCTGCGCCGACCTGCTGAGGGTCATGGATGATTGGGGTTGCTTGTGTACCGGGTATTCGAGGCGCTCGACGAACTTGTCGCGATTGTCGAAGAGGCACGCGGCGTACCGATGACCGCCGGCTGCGTGGTTCCGCGCGGCGACGTCCTCGAACTGCTCGACGACGTGCGCGATGCCATTCCCGGTGAACTCGACGACGCCCAGGACGTCCTGGACCACAAGGACAAACTGGTGGGGGACGCGCGGTCCAACGCGGAGAAGACCATCTCCAGCGCCAACGCCGAGGCGAACTCCACCATCGAGAACGCGCGAGACGACGCCGACCGCATTCTGGCGGACGCGAAGGCGCAGGCCGACCGGATGGTCGCCGAGGCCCGCGCGCACGCCGAGCAATTGGTCACCGACGCGCGCGCCGAGGCCGAGTCGTCCGTCGCGGAAGGCCAGCGCGAATACGACGCACTGACGGGTCGTGCGCGGTCCGAAGCCGATCGCATGATCGAGTCGGGCAAGGCGTCCTACGAGAGGTCCGTCGCGGAGGGCACGGCCGAGCAGGCGCGCCTCGTCTCGCAGACGGAGGTCGTCCAGGCGGCGCACGCCGAGTCGGCCCGGGTGATCGACTCCGCGCACGCCGAATCGGATCGTCTCCGCTCGGACTGCGATCTGTACGTCGACACGAAGCTCGCGGAATTCGAGGACTTCCTGAACGGCACCGTCCGGTCCGTGGGCCGGGGACGTCAGCAGTTGCGGACCGGTTCAGGTGTCCCCGATTACGCCTCGGACTACGACGTCGACGACCGCCGGGCCGAGCGTCGCCGCTGAGCCACCGCCCGGCCGGCGCCCTCGACCGAATTTGGCTCCACCGCGCAGATTGCGTATCGTGGAGTGGTTGCCCTTTGTCGTTTCCCTTTTCTCGAAAGTGAAGTTTGTTGTCATCCCATCGCCACAGCTCATCGCGTTCCCGACGGGACGCGGACTTCGTGCTGGACACGGTCAAACTCGGCCGTCGTCCCGGTTCGATGCGCACCGTGGAACGGGTGGTGACGGCGCCACAGCGCATCGGTCTCGACCTGATCGCCATCGAGGAAGGATCGGAGATCGATCTCGATCTCCGGTTGGAGGCCGTATCCGAGGGGGTTCTGGTCACCGGTTCGTTGCGAGCCGACACCGTGGGGGAGTGCTCGAGATGTCTCGAGCCGTTCTCGGACACGGTGGACCTGACTCTCACGGAGCTGTTCGCTTACCCGGACAGTGCCACGGAAGAGACCACGGAGGAGGGGGAGGTCTATCACGTCGTCGACGACGAGATCGACCTCGAACCCGTCGTGATCGACGCCGTCGGCCTCGCACTGCCGTTGCAGCCGCTCTGCAGTGACGACTGCCAAGGATTGTGCCCAGAATGTGGCGTTCGCCTGGCGATTGCCGAATCTGGCCATGGGCATGACATACTTGATCCTCGCTGGGCTGGTCTTGCAGCCAAATTTGGCGTGGAATCAGAACCCAGCAAGAATCTTGTGAACACCGAAGCCGAGGAGAAGTAGAAGTGGCTGTCCCCAAGCGCAGAATGTCGCGATCCAACACGAGGTCGCGTCGCAGCCAGTGGAAGACCACTGTGCCTACCCTCGTCACCTGCCCCAACCGTGGCTGCGGCGAGAAGACGCTGCCCCACGTCGCGTGCCCGTCGTGTGGCACATACAAGGGCCGCCAGGTCACTGCCGCCGTCTAGTTCTCCGCGGAGAGGCGTTGTGACGAGCGACATCAGTAATACACCCGCCGGCGGCGAGGAGGATCATGCTTCCCTCCTCGCCGCCCTCGGCGTAGAAATCGAGCCTTCACTGCTCACCCTGGCGTTGACGCACCGCTCGTATGCGTACGAGAACGGTGGTCTGCCCACGAACGAGCGTCTCGAATTCCTCGGTGACTCCGTGCTCGGAGTCACCGTCACCGAGAAGCTGTACCTTGCGCATCCGGACAAGTCCGAGGGCGACCTCGCGAAGATCCGGGCGAGCATCGTCAACATGCACGCGCTCGCGGAGGTGGCCCGCACACTCGGTGAGGGCGGCCTCGGTGCCCATCTTCTGCTCGGTAAGGGCGAGGAGATGACCGGTGGCCGTGACAAGCCGAGCATCCTGGCGGACGGCATGGAGTCGATTCTCGGCGCCATCCACCTCGAGCACGGCATCGACACGGCGCGACGCGTCGTACTCGACCTCTTCAGCGACCTTCTCCAGCGAGCCCCGCGCCTCGGCGCGGGTCTGGACTGGAAGACGAGTCTGCAGGAGTTGACGGCGGAGCGTGGCGTCGGTGTCCCGGCGTACGAGATCACCGCGACCGGCCCGGACCACGACAAGGAATTCACCGCCACCGTGATCGTCGGCGGCAAGCCCCTCGGCGTCGGTATCGGCCGCTCCAAGAAAGAGGCCGAGCAGAAGGCTGCGAGCACGGCGTGGAATGCGTTGTCCGACGCAGGCCCCGACGTAGCGGCCGACGACGTCAGTGCCTGAACTACCCGAAGTAGAGGTGGTCCGGCGCGGACTCGAACGCCACATCGTGGGGGCGTCGATCGATTCCGTCGACATCCTGCACCCACGTGCGATCAGGCGTCATCTGCCCGGCGCCGCCGACCTCGCCGGACAGCTCACCGGCGAACGTATCGCGAGCGCCGACCGTCGTGGAAAGTATCTGTGGCTGGTCCTCGAACCCAGCACGGTCGCTCTCGTGGTGCATCTCGGCATGAGTGGTCAAATGCTCGTGCAGCCACCGGAATTGCCGACCGAGAAGCATTTGCGGATCCGGGCCCGGCTCGATTCCGGTCTCGACCTCCGGTTCGTCGACCAGCGGACGTTCGGGGGCTGGGCGCTGGCGCCGCTCGTCGACGTCGACGGCTCGCTCGTGCCGGACTCGGTGGCGCACATCGCCCGTGACCCACTGGATCCGCGTTTCGACCTCGCAGCCACCGTCAAGGTCGTGCGCGGCAAGCACACCGAGATCAAACGTGCGCTTCTGGACCAGACCGTCGTCTCCGGCATCGGCAACATCTATGCGGACGAGGCGCTGTGGCGCGCACAGATCCACGGAAATCGGCTCACCGACAGGCTGAGTGGTCCCAAGGTCCGTGAAGTGCTCACGGCCGCCCAGGAGGTCATGCGTGAGGCACTCACCCAGGGCGGCACGTCCTTCGACGCGCTCTACGTGAACGTCAACGGCGAGTCGGGCTATTTCGACCGTTCGCTGTCCGCCTACGGTCAGGAGGATCGCCCGTGCCCGCGGTGCGGCACCGCGATCAGGCGAGAGAAATTCATGAACCGCTCGTCGTTCAGTTGCCCGAAGTGCCAGCCGGCACCACGGAGAAGCCCGGCGAAGTCGTCTGTGTGAGTTCGGCGGTCGCGGGCTCCTCGGAGAGCTGACCGTCGGTGTCGTGGCGCGGTGTCGCCTTGGCGTCGAAGTAGTCGCCGCCCTTGCGTTTCACGTCGTCGGTGCCCCACTCGCGGTGGCGGGGGACCGGTGCCATTCTCGGAATGTGCTTGCGACAGTGGATGTATGCCTCCTCGACGTCCACGACCACCCAGCGTTCCGGGATCCGGCCGTTCGTGTGGTCCGCAGGCAGATCTGCGAACTCGGAGCGCAGGGCCGGGTCTTCGACGATCCGGGCCGAGCCGTTCACGTGCAGTCCGATGAGGTCCTGCACGAAGTCCACGAGAATGATTCCGACGTGCGGGTTTTCCCGGATGTTGCCGAGGCTCGCCATGACGCCGTTGCCGCGGTACTCCGGATACGCGAGGGTCTTCGAGTCGATGACGTGCATGAATCCCGGTGTCCCGGCGCGCAGACTGTTGTCGCATTCGCCGGACGCGTCGGCGGTGGCGATGAAGGCGATCTCCTGGCGGCCGACGAACTCGATCATCGTCGGATTGAGATGGTCCAGCATCTGATCCGAGTAGAACTTGGCGGCACGATCCTCGGTGCCGTACTCGGACTGAAGCCCGCGCTCTCCCGCACTACCGATCTGGCCCATCTGCATTCCCCGCTACGTCTCGGCGTCATTGGTCGGTTCACCCTACGGCCCACCGGTTCCCTCTGCTGAGAATCCTCGTTCACAATTGTGTGGAAACCACTGCCGCCCACCCACCTACCTGGCGTTGCGTCGATCGGTGGCAGGATTGACCCATGGCAGAACAGACTTCCGACACGACGGCGCCCACCTCACTGTGGGTCGAGCGGACGGGCACCCGGCGATACACGGGCCGCAGCTCGCGCGGCGCCGAGGTCCTGATCGGCTCCGAGGGCGTGGAGGGCGTGTTCACCCCCGGGGAACTCCTGAAGATCGCACTCGCCGCGTGCAGTGGAATGAGCTCGGACTTCCCGCTGTCGCGGCGACTGGGCGACAACTACGACGCCACCATCCGGGTGTCCGGTGCCGCCGACCGGGAGAACGAGGTGTACCCGCAGCTGGACGAGGTGCTGGAGCTGGACCTCAGCGAGCTCGACGCCGACGCGCAGGAGCGTCTGGTGGCGCTCGTGGAACGGTCGGTCGACAAGGTCTGCACGGTCGGGCGGACGCTGAAGGCCGGGACGAAAGTGACGTTGACCGTCCAGAGGGAAGCATGATGCGTCGTGAGCTGGCCGCACTCGCGGGCGGGACGGCGCTCTGCGCGGGTCTGCTCGTGGTCGCGCCCGCGGCCGCCGGGCCCGCGTTCTCGCCCCCCGGCGGTGCGTGCACCCCGTGGTCGGTGTCGGAGGTGACGTCCGGGGCGGGTGTTCTCGAGAACCTGGCCTTCGACGGCGCGGGCACCATGCTGGTGTCGCGGACAGGCCTGGTGGGCGGCGGAGCCCTCGACGGGGTCGCCCCAGACGGCACTGTCACCCCGGTCGTGCCCGAGGTCGAGTCGCCCGGTGGAATCGCCGTGGACGGCGCCGACGCGTACTTCGCCACGGGGAACTCCTTCGCCGCCGGGGTCACCGGCTCGGCGAGCGGCACGGTCGACGTCGTGAACCTCGACACGGGTGACACACGCACCGTGGCCGAGGGACTGGTCATGCCGAACGGGCTGGTCCGGCTGGGCAACGGGGACATCCTCACCACCCGGAATCTGGGCTCCGGGGCGGGACTGACGCGCGTCCCCGCGGCGGATCCCCACACACCCGAGGTCGTCCGCACCGATCTCGGCACCGTCGACGGTCTCTCCGCGCACGACGGCAACGTCTACACGGTGACGACGTTCGACACGACCACCACGCTGCGCATCCTCCGCGAAGACGACCTCGGCGGACCCGTTGTCTCCGTCGCGCTGCCCGGCTCCGGGCCCCTCAACGCGGCCGACGACCTCACCGCCGGACCGGACGGCATCGTCTACGTCGCCTACAACGGCGGCGGCAAGGTGGTGCGGGTCGATCCCACGACGGGGGAGAGCTGCGCCCTGGCGTCCGGACTGCCGCTCGTGTCCTCGGTGCGGTTCGGCGCCGGACCGGGCTGGGATCCTGACGCGCTCTATGCCACCAGCTTCACCGGGAAGATCTACAAGCTCGAACGGTCGTGACGGACATGGAGAGAATGACCGCGTGGGTGCACGGATTCGTGCAGGGTGTGGGATTCCGGTGGTGGACCCGCGCCCGCGCGCTGGAACTCGGCCTCGTCGGATACGCGGCCAACCAGAAGGACGGCCGCGTGCTCGTCATCGCCGAGGGGCCTCGGGACAAGCTGGAAACCCTGCTGACGCTGCTGCGGTCGGGAGACACTCCGGGCGCGGTGGATCTCGTCGTGGAGCAATGGGATTCCGCCCGCGGCGACCTCACCGGGTTCGTGGAACGGTGAACCGCAGGTAAAGTTCTCCGTCATGCATCTGAAGAGTCTGACGCTGAAGGGATTTAAATCCTTTGCGTCCGCAACGACTCTGCGATTCGAGCCGGGAATCACCTGTGTCGTAGGGCCCAACGGGTCGGGTAAATCCAACGTCGTCGACGCGCTCACCTGGGTGATGGGCGAGCAGGGGGCGAAGGCACTGCGCGGCGGCAAGATGGAAGATGTCATCTTCGCCGGCACCGCCGGGCGGGCGCCCCTCGGACGCGCCGAGGTCACGCTGACCATCGACAACTCCGACGGCGCCCTGCCGATCGACTACTCCGAGGTGTCGATCACCCGGCGCATGTTCCGCGACGGCGCCGGAGAATACGAGATCAACGGCAGCTCGTGCCGGCTCATGGACGTGCAGGAACTGCTCAGCGACTCCGGCATCGGCCGGGAGATGCACGTGATCGTCGGTCAGGGCCGCCTCGCCGCCATCCTCGAATCCCGACCGGAGGATCGGCGCGCATTCATCGAGGAAGCAGCCGGCGTTCTCAAGCACCGCAAGCGCAAGGAAAAAGCGGTCCGCAAACTTGACGCCATGCAGGCCAATCTGGCGCGCCTGAACGACCTCACGGCGGAACTGCGGCGCCAGCTCAAACCGCTCGGCAGGCAGGCCGAGGTGGCGCGCCGCGCCCAGACCGTGCAGGCCGACCTCCGCGACGCGAAGCTGCGGCTCGCCGCGGACGACCTGGTCACGCGGCGCGAGGAGCTGGCCAACCAGGCTCAGGACGAGAAGGTCGCGCGTGAGCAGCACGACCAGGTCACCGAGGCGCTCGACGAGGCCAATCTGGAGCTGGGACGGCACGAACAGGAACTGTCGAGGCTCACACCGGGTGCGGAAGCGGCCGCGCAGACGTGGTTCCAGCTGTCGGCACTCGCGGAGCGCGTCAACGCGACCATCCGCATCGCCCGCGAACGGGCGCGCCACCTCGACTCCGAGCCCTCCGCGAACCGCGGTCAGGATCCGGACGAGATGGAGGCCCGCGCCGACCGGATCGCCGCGGAGGAAATGGAGCTCGTCGAAGCCGTCGAGATGGCGCGCGCGGCGCTGGACGCGGCCAAGGAGCAGCTGGCACTGGGGGAGGAGACCGCCGCCGAGGCCGAACGCGCTCACATGGCGGCGGTCCGGGCGATCGCCGACCGCCGTGAAGGCCTGGCCCGGCTGTCCGGGCAGGTCGACACGCTGCGCACCCGCGCCGACTCCGTCGACGCCGAAGTGTCCCGGCTGACCGTCGCAATCGAAGAGGCCCGGCAGCGCGGCGACGCGGCACAGTCCGAATTCGAGGTGGTCCAGGACGAGATCGGTGACCTCGACGCCGGCGAGCTCGGGCTGGATTCCCACCACGAGCGTGCCGTCGAGGCACTGCGCCTGATCACCGAACGCGTCACGGAACTCCAGGCCGAGGAGCGCGCCGCCGGACAGGAAGTGGCATCCCTGCGTGCCCGGATCGACGCGCTGTCGATGGGCCTCGAACGCAAGGACGGCGCCGGCTGGCTCGTCGAGAATCGGGCGCAGCACGGCATCCGGGGACCGATCGGTGGACTCATCACCGTCGAGAAGGGATACGAGGGTGCTGTCGCCGCGGCCATGGGCCCCGCCGCGGACGCCGTCGTCGCCGAATCCCTCGACGCCGCCCGCGGCGCCGTCGGTGCGCTGAAGGAAACGGACAGCGGATGGGCGTCCCTGTTCATCGGCACCGATCACGTCGCAGGTGACGGCGGGCACCTGGACTCCGGCGCCCGGTGGGCCGTCGACGTCATCGACTGCCCCGCCGAACTGCGGACCGGGCTCGCAGCGCTCCTGGGCGGAGTGGTCGTGGTCGATTCCCTCGACGACGCCGTCGAGACCGTCCGGCGCAGGCCCGACGTGCGCGCCGTCACCCGAGACGGAGATCTCCTCGGAACGGGCTGGATGAGCGGCGGCTCGGACCGTCAGCCGAGCACCCTCGAGGTCCAGGCCGCCATCGACAACTCGGTGCAGGATCTGGCCCGCGCCGAACGTCGCGCCGAGGAACTGTCCGCGGCACTGTCCGGCGCGGTCGCGGAACAGGCCGACCGTCAGGAGAACGCCGAGCAGGCACTGGCCGCGCTGAACGAATCCGACGCCGCGATGTCCGCCATCTACGAGCGCCTCGGCCGCCTCGGCCAGGCCGCGCGGGCCGCGCACGCCGAATCCGATCGGCTCATGGCGCAGCGGGACAAGGCCGAGAGCGGTCGCGAGGACACGCTGACCGCGCTCGCCGAACTCGAGGAACGGCTGCGCCTGGCGGAACAGGACGGGTCGTCCTCCGGCGCCGACACGGGTGGATCCGACACGACGAGCATCGATCGTGAGATGGCGGCCGCGGCGCTGGCCGAAATGCGTGCCGTGGAGGTGGAAGCCCGACTGTCGGTGCGCACGGCCGAGGAGCGTGCCGAATCGGTGCGCGGCAAGGCGGATTCCCTGCGCCGCGCCGCACAGGTGGAACGCGACGCGCGCGCCCGGGCCGAACGTGCGATGAAGGCGCGCCAGAATGCGGCCGCGGTTGCGGCGGCGGTCGCCGAGTCCGGGCAGCGGGTCGCCGAGCACCTCGGTGACGTCGTCGAAGCCGCGATGGCGCACCGCGACGAACTCGCGCGGGCCCGCACCGAGCGGACCACCCAACTCGAACAGGTGAAGGAAAGGGTGCGTCAGCTGAGCGGACAGCTGGCGTCGCTCACCGACGCCGTGCACCGCGACGAGGTGGCTCGCGCCCAGGCCGCGCTGCGCATCGAGCAACTCGAGGAGGCGATCCTCGAACAGCACGGCATCGGCCTGGACGATCTGATCGCCGAATACGGCCCCGACGTCGCGCTGCCGCCGTCCGCACTCGAGATGGAGGAGTACGAGCAGGCGAAGGAGCGCGGCGAGCAGGTCACGATGCCCGCACCGATTCCGTACGACCGCGCCACGCAGGAGCGTCGCGCGAAACGTGCCGAGAAGGACCTGGCGACGCTCGGCAAGGTCAACCCGCTGGCACTCGAGGAGTTCGCCGCGCTCGAGGAGCGCTACAACTTCCTCTCGACACAGCTCGAGGACGTGAAGACCGCCCGCAAGGATCTCCTCGGGGTGGTGGCCGACGTCGATGCCCGTATCCTGCAGGTATTCACCGAGGCCTACTCGGACGTCGAACGCGAATTCGTGCAGGTGTTCGCGAAACTGTTCCCCGGCGGTGAAGGCAGGTTGGTGCTCACCGACCCGTCGGACATGCTGACCACCGGCATCGAGGTGGAGGCCCGGCCGCCCGGCAAGAAGGTCAAACGGCTGTCGTTGCTGTCCGGTGGCGAGAAGTCGCTGACGGCGGTGGCGATGCTCGTGGCGATCTTCCGGGCCAGGCCGTCCCCCTTCTATGTGATGGACGAGGTGGAGGCCGCACTGGACGACACGAACCTGCGTCGTCTGATCGGATTGTTCGAGCAGTTGCGGGAGAAGTCGCAGCTGATCGTCATCACCCACCAGAAGCCGACGATGGAGGTGGCCGACGCGCTCTACGGCGTCAGCATGCGCGGCGACGGCATCACCACCGTCATCTCCCAGCGGCTCCGTGGCCAGGACATGGCGGCCGCGGACGCCTGATTCCGGTCCGAGCCGGGACTGTGCGCGTGGGAAGGCAGTGAGCAACGAAATCCGGAGCCTGAAACAATGGGCGGCGTGACTACCGGAGCTTGGATTGCCATCGCGGCCGCACTGGCCGTACTTCTCGTCGTTCTCGTCGTCGGGTCCCTGCTGTATCGGCGTCGCCGAATCTCCCTGAAGGCGCCGGACACCCCGCAGGTCACCACGGCGGAGAAGGACCGTTCGGGCAGTTACCGCGCGGACGGCGGGTTCAACTTCAGCCAGGGGTCGACGGCGACGGCGCCGCCACGTCCGCCTGCGCCCGAGCCGGTTCTGCCGAAGCCGGTGCCCGAACCCGAGATCGTCGTACCCGAACCCGAGGTCGTCGCACCCCCGGCACCGGAGAAGGCGCCCGAGCCGGAGAAGGCCCCGGAGAAGCCGACGGTCCCGCCGGAGCCGGTCACGTACGAACCGGTCGTCGCACCCGAGGTCGAACCGGAACCCGAGGTCGCGCCCGCGCCCGAACCCGAAGCCGAAGCCGCACCTGCCCCCGCCGCGCCGGTGCTCGACGTCATCGCTCCCACGGAGGGGCGGCTCGACCGTCTGCGTGGGCGGTTGTCCCGTTCCCAGTCCGCCGTGGGCAAGAGCCTGCTCGGACTGCTCGGCGGCGGCGATCTCGACGAGGACTCCTGGGAAGAGGTGGAGGACACGCTCCTCATCGCCGACCTCGGCTCGGCGACCACCACGAAGATCGTCACGTCGCTGCGTGAGCAGATGGCGTCGCGCAGCGTCCGCACCGAGGCCGATGCCCGTGCGCTCCTCCGCGAAGTCCTGGTCGCCGAACTCCGGCCGGAACTCGATCGCTCGATCCGTGCCCTGCCGCACGACGACCACCCGGCGGTCCTGCTGGTCGTCGGTGTGAACGGCACCGGCAAGACGACGACCACCGGCAAGCTCGCGCGTGTTCTCGTGGCCGACGGCAGGCGTGTCCTGCTCGGTGCCGCCGACACGTTTCGTGCTGCCGCCGCGGACCAGCTGCAGACGTGGGCCGAGCGGGTGGGCGCCGAGGTGGTGCGCGGGAAGGAAGCCGCAGATCCGGCGGCCGTCGCGTTCGATGCCGTGGCCAAGGGAATCGACAACGGCGTCGACGTCGTGCTGATCGACACGGCCGGCCGGCTCCACACGAAGACCGGACTGATGGACGAGCTGGGCAAGGTGAAGCGGGTCATCGAGAAGAAGGCGTCGGTGGACGACGTCCTCCTCGTCCTGGACGCGACCATCGGGCAGAACGGCCTCGCACAGGCGCGGGTGTTCGCCGAGGTCGTCGACATCACCGGTGTGGTGCTCACCAAGCTCGACGGCACCGCCAAGGGCGGCATCGTGTTCCAGGTTCAGCACGAACTCGGGGTTCCCGTGAAGCTCGTCGGACTCGGTGAGGGCGCCGACGATCTGGCGCCGTTCGAGCCGGGTGCCTTCGTCGACGCGTTGCTCGGCTGACGCAGCGATCCGGGTCGTCTCGGGCTCCCGGACCGCTCAGGCGGGCTGAAACCGACCGCAAATCGCCTGGCGAAACCTGCACGCAACAAAATAGGCCGATGCGTTCACGCGCGCGAAACAGTGCAGTGGCACAGCCGAAACACCAACTGAGCACCCTTCTTCTCAGGTCGTCAGCCGCTACCGGCTGGGCAGAGAAGGAGGAGGCTCAAGGTGGATTTCCCCACTATCGGTGCACCGGACACCGGGGACACAGCGTGGATGCTGACCAGCGCCGCGCTCGTGTTGCTCATGACTCCGGGTCTTGCGTTCTTCTACGGCGGCATGGTGCGGGCCAAGAGCGTGCTGAACATGCTCATGATGAGCATCAGCGCGATGGGTGTCGTCGGCATCCTGTGGGTTCTCTACGGCTACTCCATGGCCTTCGGTGAGGACAAGGGAAACCTTGTCGGTGATCCGTTCCAGTACTTCGGGCTCAAAGGACTGATCGGCGGGTCGTACCTCGCCGAGACCGACGATGCCGGTTCGGTGATCGCCGATTCCGCGATCCCGCTCGTCGGCACCATCCCCGCGACGGTCTTCGTCGCGTTCCAGGCCATGTTCGCGATCATCACCGTGGCCCTCATCTCGGGTGCCGTGGCGGATCGCCTGCGCTTCGGTTCCTGGCTGCTGTTCGCCGGCCTCTGGGCGACGGTCGTGTACTTCCCCGTGGCGCACTGGGTCTTCGCCTTCGACGGCGTCACCGCCGAGACCGGTGGCTGGATCGCCAACAAGCTCGCCGCGGTCGACTTCGCGGGTGGTACCGCCGTCCACATCAACGCCGGCGCCGCCGGCCTCGTCCTCGCGATCATCCTCGGCAAGCGCAAGGGATGGCCGGGCACCCCGTTCCGTCCGCACAACCTGCCCTTCGTGATGCTCGGCGCCGGCCTCCTCTGGTTCGGCTGGTTCGGTTTCAACGCCGGTTCGGCCGTCGGTTCCAACGGCATCGCCGGAGCAACCTTCATCACCACCGTCATCGGAACGTGCGCGGCCATGCTCGCCTGGCTCCTGGTCGAGCGGATTCGCGACGGCCACGCCACCACACTCGGTGCGGCGTCCGGAATCGTGGCCGGCCTGGTTGCCATCACGCCTTCCTGTTCCTCGGTGAACGTCCTCGGCGCGCTCGCCATCGGCGTCGTCGCGGGCGCACTCTGCGCGCTCGCGGTCGGACTCAAGTTCCGCTTCGGGTTCGACGACTCGCTCGACGTCGTCGGTGTCCACCTCGTCGGCGGCATCGTCGGAACGCTGATGGTCGGCCTGGTCGCAACGGCTGAGGCGCCCGCGGGTGTTGTCGGACTGTTCTATGGTGGAGGCCTCGACCAACTCTGGCGTCAGGCAGTGGGCGCCGGAGCAGTACTGCTTTACTCGCTCGTCGGTACGGCCGTCGTCGCGTTGATCGTGAAGTTCACGATCGGTCTGCGGCTCAGCGACGAGGGTGAATCACTTGGAGTGGACGAGTCGGAACACGCAGAAACTGGCTACGATTTCGCCGCTCTCGGCGGAAACTCGGCGACTGCTCGTGTATCCGGCAAGGAGGGATGAGGAAATGAAGCTGATCACAGCAATTGTCAAGCCGTTCACTCTGGAGGACGTCAAGACGGGACTCGAGCAGGCGGGCGTCCTGGGCATGACCGTCAGCGAGGTCCAGGGGTACGGCCGGCAGAAGGGCCACACCGAGGTCTACCGAGGTGCCGAGTACTCGGTCGATTTCGTTCCGAAGGTCCGGGTCGAGGTCGTCGTGGACGACGCTGCTGTGGACAAGGTCGTCGAGGTGATCGTCGAAGCGGCACGCACCGGCAAGATCGGTGACGGCAAGGTCTGGGTCTCGCCGGTCGAGTCGGTCATCCGGGTGCGCACCGGGGAACGCGGCGCGGATGCGCTCTGACCCCAACGGGTCCGGTAAGACCGGCCCTGGTCCCGTCGCCAAGGCGACGGAACCAGGGCCGGTTGCGTCAGGCGGATCGGACGAAGCAGCGGACCTGGCCCGCGCACGCAGGCAACTGCTCACCGGCGGCTCCGAGACCGGCCCCGGCGCAAGGAATCCCGCAGGACACGGGCGTCGGCTCGACGCCGCAGCGCTCCGTCACGCGCTCGTGGACCTGCACGAGTTCTGGTTGACCACAAAGGGTGCCGAGCTGGGCATCAAGCCCGACAGCGGTTTCGCACTCGTCGCTGTCGGTGGGCTCGGACGGCGGGAACTTCTGCCGTATTCGGATCTCGACCTCCTCCTGCTTCACGACGACATGGATCCGGCAGTCGTCGCGCAGGTCGCCGACCAACTCTGGTATCCGTTGTGGGACGCGCACATCAAGCTCGACCACAGCGTCCGCACCATCCCTCAGGCACTACAGGTGGCGGACACGGACATCACCGCGGCTCTGGGAATGCTCGAGGCGCGTCATATCGTCGGCGACGTCGAGCTGACCAATCTGCTCATCAGCGGCGTCCGCAGGCAGTGGCGCACCGACATCCGCAACCGTTTCGACGGACTCATCGAGCAGACGCGGTCGCGCTGGGAACGCAGCGGCGAGATCGCCCACCGCGCAGAGCCCGACCTGAAGAGCGGTCGCGGTGGACTGCGGGACGTACAGTTGCTCAACGCGCTGTCCATCGCGCAGCTCACCGACGGCATGCCCGGGCTCGGTCCCGAGTCGCCCGGCGGGGGACTGGCACTCGCACATCGCCGGCTCCTCGACGTCCGCACCGAACTGCACCGGGTCGCGGGCCGCTCCCGCGATCAGCTGCGGGCGCAGGACGCCGACGAGATCGGCGCCGCACTGCGGATCGGCGATCGATTCGACCTCGCGCGCATGCTCAGCGATGCCGCACGCACCATCAGCTATTCCGTCGACGTCGGTGTGCGGACGGCCGGGCACGCCCTGCCGCGGCGCGGTCTGGCGCGGTTGCGCCGACCACCGGTGCGACGGCCCCTCGACGAGGGTGTCGTCGAGCACGCCGGTGAAGTGGTGCTGGCGCGCGACGCCCGGCCGGCGAAGGATCCCGGCCTCGTGCTGCGGGTCGCGTCGGCGTCGGCGACGACGGGGATGCCGATGTCGGCGTCCACTCTGAATCGCCTGGCCGACAACGCTCCCGAGCTGCGCGAGCCGTGGCCGAAGGAGGCGCTGAACGATCTGCTGGTGATGCTGGGCTCGGGTAGCCGTGCCGTCGCGGCGATCGAAGCTCTCGATCGGACCGGCCTGTGGGGCAGGCTTCTTCCCGAGTGGGGTGCCGTCCGGGACCTGCCGCCGCGGGACGCGGTGCACACGTGGACGGTGGACCGTCATCTCGTCGAGACCGCTGCCTATGCCAGCGGGTTCACCACCCGCGTGGCCCGCCCGGACCTGCTGATGCTCGGCGCGTTGCTGCACGACATCGGCAAGGGCCGCGGCGGCGACCACAGCGTGGTCGGCGCGGAACTGGCCACCCAGATCGGTAAGCGCCTCGGATTGTGGCCGTCGGACGTCGCGCTGCTGACGGCGATCGTGCGCCACCACCTGCTGCTGCCGCACACCGCGACCCGGCGGGACCTCGACGATCCCGAGACGGTCGAGCGGGTCGTGGAAGCGATCGGCGGCGACGGCGTCCTGCTGGAGTTGCTGCATGCGCTGGCGGAGGCCGATTCGCTGGCGACGGGTCCCGGTGTGTGGGGCGACTGGAAGTCGTCGCTGATCGGGGAACTCGTGCGCCGCTGCCGTCTGGTCATGGCGGGAGAGGTGCTTCCCGCACCCGATCCGCTCGATCCGGAACACGTGGCTCTGGCCGCGTCGGGTGGCGTGCACGTCGCGCTGGTTCCCGCCGACAGTCCCCACACGTATGTGGTGACGGTCATCGCACCCGATCAGCGGGGTCTGCTGTCGAAGGCGGCGGGCGTGCTCGCGCTGCACTCCCTGCGGGTCTACTCCGCGTCCCTGGGCAGCGCCGAGGGGTCGGCGGTCAACTCGTTCGTCGTGTCCCCGAGATTCGGGGCGCCGCCGCAAGCGGGTCTGCTGCGGCAGGAGCTGATCCGCGCGCTGGCGGGGGAGCTGAACCTGCTGGAGATGCTCACGGCCAAGGAAGAGGAGGCTCGCGAGAGCCAGCGCGTCGCCGCTGTGGAGGAACGGGGCGAAGCCGCGGTTCCGGTGCAGTACGCGCAGGCGCCGCCGCGGGTCATCTGGTTCGACACCGCATCGCCCGGCGAGGTCATCCTCGAGCTGAGGGCCGAGGACCGGCTGGGGCTGCTGTCCCGGCTCGCCGACGCGTTCGACACGTGCGGCGCGGACGTCCGCTGGGCGCGGGTGACCACCCTGGGTTCTTCGGTGATCGACTCGTTCTGCCTCGATCTCGGCGGCGGGGACACCCGGGCGAGCAGGGAACAGGTCGAGAGCGCGATCCTCGGCGTCGTTCCGCTCACGAAGCCGAAGAAGCAGGAGGGCAGCGGGGGAGAATGAACGGCAGGACGTGAGCGGCTAGGCTGGTGCCCGAGAATATCCACCGCATACTCGTATGACTTCAGGAGCGCACTCGGTGTTCGAATCCCTTTCCGACAGGTTGACCGGAACCCTCAAGGATCTGCGTGGCAAGGGTCGCCTTTCCGGAGCCGACATCGATGCCACCTGCCGTGAGATCCGGTTGGCCCTGCTCGAGGCAGACGTCGCGCTGCCCGTCGTCCGCGCGTTCATCGCCAAGATCAAGGAACGCGCCAAGGGCGTCGAGGTGTCGGCGGCGCTGAACCCGGCGCAGCAGGTCGTCAAGATCGTCAATGAGGAACTCGTCGGGATCCTCGGTGGCGAGACCCGCCGTCTGGTGTTCGCCAAGACGCCGCCGACGGTCATCATGCTCGCCGGTCTGCAGGGTTCCGGTAAGACGACGCTCGCCGGCAAGCTCGCGAAGTGGCTGCGCGACCAGGGGCACACCCCGCTGCTCGTCGCCTGCGACCTGCAGCGTCCCGGCGCCGTCACCCAGCTGCAGATCGTCGGCGAGAGGGCGGGCGCCACGGTGTTCGCACCGCACCCCGGCACGTCCATCGGCGGCGGCGACAACGAGCTGGGCATCACCGCGGCCGACCCGATCGAGGTGGCCCGGGCAGGTGTCGAGGAAGCCCGCAACAAGCAGTTCGACGTGGTGATCGTCGACACCGCGGGCCGCCTGGGTATCGACGCCGACCTGATGGCGCAGGCGGCGGGTATCCGCGACGCCGTGAACCCGGACGAGACGATCTTCGTTCTCGACGCGATGATCGGTCAGGACGCGGTCAGCACGGCCGAGGCGTTCCGTGAGGGTGTCGGATTCACCGGTGTCGTGCTAACGAAGCTCGACGGTGACGCCCGCGGTGGTGCGGCGCTCAGCGTCCGCGAGGTCACCGGGCAGCCCATTCTGTTCGCGTCCACGGGTGAGAAGCTCGAGGACTTCGACGTCTTCCATCCCGATCGCATGGCCAGCCGCATCCTCGGCATGGGTGACGTCCTCAGCCTGATCGAGGCGGCCGAGCAGCACTTCGACGCCGAGCAGGCCGAGGCCACCGCACAGAAGATCGGCTCGGGACAGCTCACGCTGGAGGACTTCCTCGAGCAGATGATGGCCGTCCGCAAGATGGGCCCCATCGGCAACCTCCTGGGCATGCTCCCGGGTGCCGGACAGATGAAGGACGCTCTCGCGAACGTCGACGAGAAGCAGCTCGACCGGGTGCAGGCCATCATCCGCGGCATGACCCCCGCCGAGCGCGACGATCCCAAGATCATCAACGCGTCCCGCAGGCTGCGGATCGCCAACGGTTCGGGCGTCAAGGTCTCCGACGTCAACCAGCTCGTCGACCGTTTCTTCGAGGCCCGCAAGATGATGGCCGCGATGGCCGGGCGAATGGGCATGCCCGGCTCGCGGAAGCAGCAGCGCAGCAAGAAGGGCAAGAAGGGCAAGAAGGGTGGCAAGGGCCCGACGCCGCCGAAGGTGCGCGGAGGATTCCCCGGCGGCCTGCCCGGCGGGTTCCCGGGAATGCCGCCCGGCGGTCTCCCCGCGGGGATGCCGGATCTGTCGAACATGCCGAAGGGCCTCGACGAATTGCCGCCCGGGCTCGAGGGCATCGACCTGTCCCAGCTGAAGCTGCCGAAGAAGTAGCCGATGGCCGCACTGCACTTCCGGGGCACCGGTCTGCCCGACGAACAGCCGGTCGAGTTCTGGGTCGACGGCGGTGTGATCTCGACGGAACCGGTTCCCGGTGCCGAGACCGTCTGCGAATCGGGATGGATCGTGCCCGGTCTCGTCGACGCCCACTGCCACGTCGGCATCCGGTTCGGCGGCGGCGGTGGCGAGAGCGTCGAGGGGTTGATCGCGCAGGCGGAGACCGAGCGTGACTGTGGGGTCCTGCTGATCCGCGACGCGGGTTCGCCGGTCGACACCCGGTTCGTCGACGACCGCCCCGACCTGCCGAGGATCATCCGCGCCGGGCAGCACATCGCCGCGCCCAAGCGGTACATCCGCGGACTCCCGGTCGATCTGGAGGACGAGTCGCAACTGCCGGACGAGGTGGTGCGCCAGGCCCGGGCCGGTGACGGGTGGGTCAAGCTCGTCGGCGACTGGATCGACCGCTCCGCGGGCGACCTGGCGCCCTTGTGGAGCGACGACATCCTCGTCGAAGCGATCGCGGCCGCGCACCGCGAAGGGGCTCGCGTCACCGCGCACGTCTTCGCCGAGGATGCGCTTCCCGGTCTGATCAACGCCGGAATCGACTGCATCGAGCACGGCACCGGGCTCACCGACGAGACGATCGAGCTGATGGTCTCGCACGGAACCGCGCTCGTCCCGACGCTGATCAACATCGCGACGTTCCCGGACATCGCCGAGTCCGCCTCGCGGTTCCCGATCTACGCCGCGCACATGCGTGACCTGCACTCACGGGTGAAGGACACCATCGGTGCCGCTCACGATGCGGGAATCCCGATCTACGCCGGAACCGACGCCGGCGGATCGATCGTCCACGGACGCATCGCCGACGAGGTCGAGGAACTGAAGGCGGTCGGACTGACCCCGGCGGAGGCCCTCGGGGCTGCGTGCTGGGACGCGCGGACGTGGCTCGGACATCCGGGAGTGGAAGCGGGTGCGCCCGCGGATCTGCTGGTCTTCCGGAACGACCCGCGCGCGAGCAGCGACGCCCTCGCCGCGCCCGACGTCGTGGTGCTGCGGGGCACCGTCGTCAAGACCCGATGACCTGGTTTCCCCCTGACGGTGTTCGTCTGGCAGAATGAACCGCTGTTCGTCGCATCCGGTCACGCACCGCGCGGCGGTCACAGGTTAGAGGCAAAACCGGGCGCGCTATTCCTGCGCGTCGCCGAATTGCACGTGACACGTGAGCACACTCGTGTGCGCACTGAAGGAGAAGTACAGCAGTGGCTGTCAAGATCAAGCTCACCCGGCTCGGCAAGATCCGGAACCCGCAGTACCGCATCGTCGTCGCCGACTCCCGCACCCGCCGCAACGGCCGTGCGATCGAGACCATCGGCAAGTACCACCCCAAGGAAGAGCCCTCGCTGATCGAGGTCGATTCCGAGCGCGCTCAGTACTGGCTCGGCGTCGGCGCCCAGCCCACCGAGCCCGTCGAGGCCATCCTCAAGATCACCGGTGACTGGCAGAAGTTCAAGGGCCTGCCGGGCGCCGAGGGCACCCTCCGCGTCAAGGAAGCCAAGCCCTCCAAGCTGGAGCTGTTCCAGGCTGCGCTCGCGCAGGCCGAGAACGAGCCCGTCGGCGAGGCCATCACGCCCAAGAAGAAGAAGGCGAAGGCCGAGGACGCCGAGGCTGCTGCCGACGCTCCCGCCGAGGCTGCTGCAGAGTCCGAGGCTGCTGACAAGTGAGTGCCGTCGTCGCCGATGCCGTGGAGCACCTCGTTCGTGGCATCGTCGCCAACCCCGACGACGTTCGTGTCGAGCTGATCACCGGGCGTCGGGGGCGCACTGTCGAGGTGCACGTCAACCCTGACGATCTCGGCAAGGTCATCGGCCGTGGTGGTCGCACCGCGACCGCTCTGCGGACGCTGGTCTCCGGTATCGGTGGCCGCGGGATCCGTGTCGACGTCATCGACACCGATCAGTAGAGGCCTTACAGCAGTGGAGCTCGTCGTCGGCCGTGTCGCCAAGTCGCACGGCATCAAGGGTGAGATCGTGGTCGAGGTTCGCACCGACGAACCCGACGATCGATTCGCCGTCGGTGCCGTGCTGCGGGGACACAAGCCGCGCGAGCAGACTGTGAGCACATACACGGTGGAAGCCGCCCGGGACCATTCCGGGCGGCTTCTGCTGCGCCTCGAAGGTGTGTCGGACCGCACCGCGGCGGATGCCCTGCGGGGCACCCTGTTCGTCATCGACAGCGCCGAACTCGAGCCGTCCGACGACCCCGACGAATTCTACGATCACGAACTCGAGGGACTGTCGGTGCGCCTCGCGGACGGCACCGAGGTGGGAACCGTCATCGAGGTATTGCATTCCGCGGCAGGCGAATTGCTCTCGATCCGCCGGACCGGCGAACAGTCCGGCGAACTTCTCGTCCCGTTCGTCGCCGCGATCGTCACGTCGGTGTCCGTCGCCGACGGCATCGTCGAGATCGATCCGCCGGAAGGGTTACTCGATCCCGACTTCGGTGAATCCGCCGACGGGAAGTGAGTCGGTAGCCATGCGTCTCGACGTGGTCACCATCTTCCCCGAGTACCTCGAACCGCTTCGAGCGGCGTTGCTCGGCAAGGCCATCGACAAAGGCCTCATCTCCGTCGACGTGCACGATCTGCGGGACTGGACGCACGACGTCCACAAGGCCGTCGACGATTCTCCGTACGGCGGCGGGCCGGGGATGGTCATGAAACCCACCGTGTGGGGGCCCGCCCTCGACGACGTCCTCGCCGCGGGCGACGGCGACACGGACACGCTGCTGGTCGTCCCCACCCCGGCCGGTGTTCCTTTCACGCAGGCCACCGCCGAGCGCTGGGCGGGGGAGAAGCACATCGTCTTCGCCTGCGGACGTTACGAAGGCATCGATCAGCGCGTGTTCGACGACGCCGCCCGCCGGGTGCGCGTCGAAGAGGTGAGCATCGGCGACTACGTCCTCATCGGGGGCGAGGCGGCCGTGCTGGTGATGACCGAGGCGTTCGTGCGCCTGATTCCCGGAGTCCTCGGCAATCAGCAGTCGCACCAAGAAGATTCGTTCTCCGACGGCCTCCTCGAAGGTCCCAGCTACACGCGGCCGGCGACGTGGCGCGGACTCGACGTCCCGCCGGTCCTGCTGTCGGGTGATCACGCGAAGGTGGCTGCGTGGCGACGGGAGCAGTCGCTGCAACGCACCGCCGAACGCCGCCCGGACCTGTTGCCCTGAACCGGCTTCCGGGCCTGCCGCAGCTCTAACCCTGGGGCTGCGCCCAGTCGTCGACGACACCGGTGGGGAACAGCGACTTCACGAATCCGGTCATCGTGTCCCGTGCATGCCGGGCGCTGGAATCCTCGGTGACATCCGTGATCGCGGTGTCCGGGTACGACTCCTCGTCGTCCTCGTACCGGATGTCCTCCCGCGACGCGACGGCCACGATGTAGCGGTTGTCGTCACCGATCAGGCCGGTCGACACGTGGATCCACCGATCTCCCACACAGCACATCCAACCCTGCTTCACCCCGACGACGTTCTCGCCGGGCAACCCGTCGGGGATGCCGAACCGCTGGTCGTAACCGTCGATCCCCGCGGGTGTCGACGAGCGCAGGTAGCCGACGAATTCGGCGATGCGATCCGCGCCCAGGCCGTCGCGATCGTCGAGAAGCCCGGCATAGAACGTCACGAGGTCGGCGGCGGTCGTCTCGGTGTTCCACCACAATCCGTCCCAGGGTGGGGTGGTCGCGGCGAGTCCGTACCGCCCGGCGACGTCGACGACGACGTCCGAGCCGCCGAGATCGTCCCAGAGAGTGTTGGCCGCGTCGTCGTCGGACGATTCGAGCATCCGCTTCAGGAGGACACGGTCGAAGTCGGACAGCGGCCGCTCACCGAGCGCGTCGAGGTGATACATCTGGGCGGCGATGAACAGCTTGGCCAACGACGCCGTTTCGACGGGTTCGGTCGCGGCACCCTCCAGATAGCTGCCGGTGGCGCGGTCCAGAACAGCGATCGACATGTCGGCGCCGCGTTCGGCGGACGCCGTCGCGACCGCCGCCGAGATGCGTTCGGCGAGGGGTGCGGAAACGGGAACTCGCGCGGAGGGGAACGGCTCCGGGCTCACGGTCACGCCGTCCCCCGCCGGCGGGTCGTCGGCCGGGAGGAGGTCGGGGGTCGCGACGGCCGGTGACGTCGCCGGGATGTCGACCACGGAGTTCGTCTCGGTCGGGATGGTGCAGGCCGGCGCAACCAGCACGAAGACCATGACCGTCAGGCATCGGATCAGCCTGGACATGAAATTCTCCCGAGATTTCCGTGACGGCCTCACCGCCGACGATATTGTCTCAGAGTAGCGGTAGGGTCCATTTCCGTGACTCTCAAGACCGTGAACCAGCGCATTGCCGAGGAACTCGACGTCCGGGAGGGACAGGTCGCGGCCGCCGTGGACCTCCTCGACGGTGGAGCCACCGTGCCCTTCATCGCCCGGTACCGCAAGGAAGTCACCGGAACGCTCGACGACGCTCAGCTCCGCCAACTCGAGGAACGCCTGCGCTACCTGCGGGAACTGGACGAGCGCCGGGTCGCCGTGCTCGAGTCGATCGACTCGCAGGGCAAGCTCGACGACCAGCTGCGTGGGCAGATCATGACCGCCGACACGAAGGCGCGCCTCGAGGACATCTACCTGCCGTTCAAGCCGAAGCGGCGCACCAAGGCGCAGATCGCCCGCGAGGCCGGTCACGAACCCGTCGCCGACGCACTGATCACCGATCCCTCCACCGATCCGGCGTCCTACACGGCCGAACAGCTCGAGGGTGCGCGCGCGATCCTCGTCGAGCGTTTCGCCGAAGACGCAGACCTGGTCGGTGAGCTCCGCGAGCTGATGTGGACCCGCGGGCAGCTGGTGTCCGCGGTCCGTAAGGGCAAGGAGACCGAGGGCGCGAAGTTCGCCGACTACTTCGAGTTCTCCGAGCCGTTCGGCAAGCTCCCGTCCCACCGGATCCTGGCGGTGTTGCGCGGCGAGAAGGAAGAGGTGCTCACGCTCACCCTGGCACCCGACACGGAGGAGCCCGTCCCCGGCGAGCCGACCGTCTACGAGGGCCGGATCGCCGGCCGGTTCGGCATCGCCGACCGCGGCAGGCCCGCCGACCGGTGGCTGCTCGACACCGTGCGGTGGGCGTGGCGCACCAAGATGATCGTCACGCTGGGCATCGACACCCGGATGCGCCTGCGGCAGTCGGCCGAGAAGGACGCCGTCGACGTGTTCGCCAACAACCTGCGCGACCTGCTGCTGGCAGCGCCTGCCGGTACCCGCGCCACGATGGGCCTCGACCCCGGCTTCCGGACCGGGACGAAAGTCGCGGTCGTGGACGCCACCGGCAAGGTCGTGGCCCACGACACGATCTATCCGCATCAGCCCCAGAACAAGTGGGACGCCTCCCTGGCCACTCTCGCCGGTCTCGTCGCCAAACACGGCGTGGAACTCATCGCCATCGGGAACGGCACCGCCTCCCGCGAGACGGATGCGCTCGCGACCGAGCTGATCGCCAAGTCGGGTGCCACCAACCTGACGAAGATCGTGGTGTCCGAGGCCGGCGCGTCCGTGTACTCGGCGTCCGCGTACGCCTCGGCGGAGCTGCCCGACCTCGACGTATCGATCCGCGGAGCAGTCTCCATCGCGCGACGTCTGCAGGACCCTCTCGCCGAACTGGTGAAGATCGACCCGAAGTCGATCGGCGTCGGGCAGTACCAGCACGATGTGTCGGAGACGCTGCTCGCGCGGTCGCTCGGTGCCGTCGTCGAGGACGCGGTGAACGCGGTCGGCGTCGACGTGAACACCGCGTCGGTGCCGCTGCTGTCCCGCGTGTCGGGTATCGCCGGTTCGCTCGCAGAGAGCATCGTCGCGCACCGGGACCAGAACGGCCCGTTCCGCAGCCGCAAGGGACTCAAGGACGTCGCGCGGCTCGGTCCGAAGGCGTTCGAACAGTGCGCGGGCTTCCTGCGCATCCCCAACGGGGACGACCCCCTCGACGCGTCCAGCGTCCACCCCGAGGCCTACCCGGTGGTGCGCAAGATCGTCGGCGCCAGCGGCACCGGCGTGCGCGAGATCATCGGCAACACGTCCGCGCTCCGCAGCCTGAACCCGGCGGACTTCGTCGACGACCGGTTCGGTCTGCCCACGGTCACCGACATCATCGGTGAGCTCGAGAAGCCCGGCCGCGACCCCCGCCCGGAGTTCAAGACGGCCACGTTTGCCGCCGGCATCGAGAAGGTGTCGCACCTGAAGCCGGGGATGACGCTCGAGGGCGTCGTCACCAACGTCGCGGCGTTCGGCGCGTTCGTCGACATCGGCGTTCACCAGGACGGCCTCGTTCACGTGTCCGCGATGTCCCACAACTTCGTCAAGGACCCGCGGGACGTCGTCAAGTCGGGTGACGTCGTGAAGGTGAAGGTCCTCGAGGTGGACGAGGCACGTCAGCGCATCGGCCTGACCCTGCGGCTCGACGACGAGGTCGGGGCCGGCCGCAAGAACGACGGTCCCCGCGGCGGAGGCGCGCAGCGGCAGGACCGGCGGGGCGGCGGGCAGCCGCAGGATCGGCGCGGCGGCAAGCCGCAGCAGCAGGGTGGACGCGATCGCGGGCGTGACTCCCGCCCGGCGCCCGGCGGTTCGATGGCCGACGCGCTGCGGAAGGCGGGGTTCGGCAAGTAGAGAGGTCACCATCCCGACACGAGCCACCACTTTTCGATGGAGTGACCAGTTCTTTACTGGGATAGTGGATGCCGATGTACGAATGGCTGGATCGGGAAATCGTCGGGCACGGGCGCCTGCCTCTGCTCTTTTTCCTGCTCGGGTTTCTCGCGGCGTTCCTGTTCATCCGGTTGAGCGTGCGGATGATCCGCGCCGAGGTGTCGTGGTGGCCGGGCAACGTGAAACCCGGCGGGCATCACGTCCACCACGTGGTGTTCGGCGTCGTGACGATGCTCGTGTCGGGAGTGTCCCTCATCGCCGTGTACGAGGACGGCACCCAGACCACCGGCGCCGTCCTCGCCACGTTCTTCGGGATCGGCGCCGCGCTGGTGCTGGACGAGTTCGCGCTGATCTTCTACCTGCAGGACGTGTACTGGGCGGATGAGGGCCGGACGTCGGTCGATGCCGTGTTCGTGGCGATCGCGGTGACGGGTCTGCTGCTGCTCGGACTCCGGCCGCTCGAACTGATCAACGTCACCGACTTCCGGGATTCGCCGGATCCGTGGGTGCGGGTCGCAATCGGGTTGTCGTCCGTGATCAACCTGCTCATCGCGGCGGTGGTGCTGCTGAAGGGCAAGATCTGGACGGGGTTGCTCGGCCTGTTCATCTTTCCGATCCTGCTGATCGGGGCGCTCCGTTTGAGCCGGCCGAGCGCACCGTGGGCCCGGTGGCGCTACACCTCCAAGCCGAAGCGGATGCTCCGCGCACTCGAACGGGAGCGGAAGTGGCGTCGGCCGGTCATCCGCGCCAAGATCTTCGTGCAGGACTTCATCGCGGGAACTCCCAGCGCGGTACACGTGAAGGAAGCCGCGGAGCATGCCAGGGTGGCGGCGGAGGTCGAACTCGACCACGTGGTGCACGCGGCGCCGCCGCCGATTTCTCTTCACCCGGTGGCGTCTGGCACAATGGACGGGTTGCCTGGACCAGGCAGCAGTACTTGATCTGGGCACG
>NZ_JASHKX010000036.1:0-61122 GCF_030058635.1 Rhodococcus sp. IEGM 1305 | reverse complement strand
AGTGCTCTTTCTGCGGTAAGAGCCAGAAGCAGGTCAAGAAGCTCATTGCTGGGCCTGGGGTGTACATCTGCGACGAGTGCATCGACCTGTGCAACGAGATCATCGAAGAGGAGCTGGCCGAGTCCAGCGAGGTGAAGCTCGACGAGCTGCCGAAGCCGGCCGAGATCCGCGACTTCCTCGAGAACTACGTGATCGGCCAGGATGCCGCCAAGCGGACTCTCGCCGTTGCGGTCTACAACCACTACAAGCGCATCCAGGCCGGTGACAAGGGTCGTGATGCGCGCGGCGAGACGGTCGAGCTGGCGAAATCGAACATTCTCATGCTCGGTCCCACGGGCTGCGGAAAGACGTATCTGGCTCAGACGCTGGCGAAGATGCTCAACGTCCCGTTCGCGATCGCCGATGCGACGGCGCTCACCGAAGCCGGCTACGTCGGTGAGGACGTCGAGAACATTCTCCTCAAGCTGATCCAGGCCGCCGACTACGACGTCAAGCGCGCCGAGACCGGCATCATCTACATCGACGAGGTCGACAAGATCGCCCGTAAGAGCGAGAACCCGTCGATCACGCGGGACGTGTCCGGCGAGGGTGTGCAGCAGGCTTTGCTGAAAATCCTCGAGGGCACGCAGGCCAGCGTGCCGCCGCAGGGCGGTCGCAAGCACCCGCATCAGGAGTTCATCCAGATCGACACGACGAACGTCCTGTTCATCGTGGCGGGGGCGTTCGCCGGTCTCGAGCGGATCGTGTCCGATCGCGTGGGCAAGCGCGGCATCGGTTTCGGTGCGGAGGTGCGGTCCAAGGCGGAGATCGACACCCAGGACCACTTCGCGGAGGTCATGCCGGAAGACCTGATCAAGTTCGGGCTCATCCCGGAGTTCATCGGTCGTCTTCCCGTGGTGGCGTCGGTGACGAACCTCGACAAGGAATCGCTCGTCCAGATTCTGTCCGAGCCGAAGAACGCGCTGGTCAAGCAGTACAACCGGTTGTTCGACATGGACGGCGTGGAGTTGGAGTTCACCACGGACGCGCTCGAGGCCATCGCCGACCAGGCGATCCTCCGCGGAACCGGTGCTCGTGGACTGCGCGCGATCATGGAGGAAGTCCTGCTGCCGGTCATGTACGACATCCCGAGCCGTGACGACGTCGAGAAGGTCGTGGTCAGCGCCGAGACGGTCAACGACAACGTGCTTCCGACCATCGTTCCGCGGAAGCCGGAGCGGGGAGAACGCCGAGACAAGTCCGCCTAGGCGGGAGCGCGCTGTATCCTGGGTGCGAACTAACTCACTAGTTCGTACAAATGGAGGTAAAGCGCGCGATGACCGCTCCCGGACCGATCTTTGTTCTCAACGGCCCCAACCTGAACCTGCTGGGGCAACGGCAACCCGAGGTGTACGGGCGGGAGACGCTCGACGACGTGGTCGAGTTGTGCCGCACGGCCGCTGCGAAAGCCGGACGTGAGATCGTCGCGCGGCAGTCCAACCACGAGGGCCATCTGATCGACTGGGTGCACGAGGCCCGGACCACGGCGTCGGGCGTCGTGATCAACCCCGGCGGTTTCACGCACACGTCGGTGGCGTTGCGCGACGCCCTGGTGACGCTCGAGGTGCCGCTCGTCGAGGTGCACATCAGCAACGTGCACGCCCGCGAGGAATTCCGGCACCACTCGTACGTGTCCGGAGTCGCGACCGGTGTGATCGCCGGACTCGGCATTCTCGGCTATGCGCTGGCCGTCGACTTCATCTGCAACAAGGGCTGACGCCACATGGGACGACAGGTTCGTACGAGCGTTGCCACGGTATCCCTGAGCGGATCGCTGGAGGAGAAGGTCACCGCGATCGCGGCAGCCGGGTTCGACGGATTCGAGGTGTTCGAACCCGATTTCGTGAGCTCGCCGTGGTCGCCGCGTGAGCTGGCTTCCCGCGCAGCGGATCTCGGACTCACCCTCGATCTGTATCAGCCGTTCCGCGATCTGGACTCCGTGGACGACACGACGTTCGCTCGCAACCTGATCCGAGCCGAGCGCAAGTTCGACATCATGGAGCAGCTCGGCTGCGACACCCTGCTGGTGTGCTCCTCGCCGTTGCCCGAGGCGGTGCGGGACGACGCCCGCCTGACCGAGCAACTCCACACCCTCGCCGAGCGCGCACACAGCCGGGGACTCCGCATCGCCTACGAGGCGCTGGCCTGGGGCACGCACGTCAATACGTACCGGCACGCGTGGAAGATCGTGCAGGACGCGGATCATCCGGCCCTCGGCACCTGCCTCGACAGCTTCCACATCCTCTCCCGCGGCGACGACCCGTCCGGCATCCGTGACATCCCGGGGGAGAAGATCTTCTTCCTCCAGCTCGCCGACGCGCCCCGCATGTCGATGGACATCCTGCAGTGGAGCCGGCACCACCGGAACTTCCCGGGGCAGGGCAACTTCGATCTCGCGACGTTCGGCGCGCACGTCCAGGCCGCCGGATACACCGGACCGTGGTCGCTCGAGATCTTCAACGACACGTTCCGGCAGTCGTCCACGGGCCGCACGGCAGCCGACGCTCACCGCTCGCTGCTGTACCTCCAGGAGGAGGTCGCACGCGTGCAGGCCGAGCAGGGTGAGGACACCGGGCGCGGTCTGGCCCTGTTCGAGCCGCCGCCGCGCGCACCCCTCGAAGGCATCGTGTCGCTCCGGCTCGCGGCCGGTCCCGGCAAGGATTCCGACCTTCGGCAGGCGCTGCAGCACATCGGATTCCGTCTGGTGGGCCGCCACCGCAGCCACGACCTCCAGTTGTGGCGGCACGGCCGGATGACCATCGTGGTCGACGCCACCGCGGGCACCGTGTGGACCGCTCCGGGTCTGCCTGCGCACCTGCCGGTGCTCACCCAGATCGGTATCCGGTCGAGCGATCCCGATGCGTGGGGTGAGCGCGCCGCGGCGCTCGAGGTCCCGGTGCACGAGGTCCTGTTGCCCGGTGTGGACACGGCCCCCGAATCGGATGTGGTGCGTCTGAAGATCACCGATGCGACGTCGCTGGATCTGCGCGGCCCGGGCAGTGCCGCCTCATGGCAGTCGGCGTTCGATCTGTATCCGACGGAGTCGCGCTGGCAGGACGAGGTGCCCGTGTTCACCGGGGTCGATCACGTGGCGCTCGCCGTGCCGTCCGACAATTGGGACGGCATCATGCTGCTGCTCCGTTCGGTGTTCGCGATGGCGCCGCACGAGGGCCTCGACGTCACCGACGCGGTCGGCATGATGCGCAGTCAGGCCCTGACGATGGATCAGACGGGTGCCGACGGCATGGACCGTCCGCTGCGCATCTCCTTGAACATGGTTCCGGGTGCGGTGTCGGGCAACTCCCACATCGCCGCGGCCCGGCGCGGCGGCATCAGCCACGTCGCGTTCTCGTGCACGGACATTTTCACCGCCGCCGCGACCATGCAGTCCAACGGGTTCGAGCCCCTCGTGATCTCGCCGAACTACTACGACGATCTCGAGGCCCGCTTCGGACTCTCCCGCGAGCTCCTGGACCGGATGAGCGGGTCGGGCATCATGTACGACGCCGATGCCCATGGCGAGTTCTTCCACCTGTTCACCCAGACGGTGGGCGCCGATCTGTTCTTCGAGGTGGTGCAACGCGTCGGCGGCTACGAGGGTTACGGGGACGCGAACTCCGCGATGCGTTTGGCGGCGCAGCTGCGGGCCGCGGGCTGAGCGGTTGATTCGAAGGTCATGGAGCCCGCGGTCACGACCGCGGGCTCCGTGACTTCTGACACTTCTCGTGCGTGACCACTGTCGTCGATGTGCGCTCACGGGGTGCATGTGACTGATGAGACCGGAAAATCCGGTTCGGGACGCGAGATCGCCGCACATTCGTCAATGCGACGCGCAGGATTTAGCCCGATCCGTACTAACCTGTGTCGAAACCGTGACCGTTTCGTTATCGATCACGAACTCGACAGAGGAATGTGGTTTTGGCTCTACACCCGAACACCGTCCCGCACGCCCGGCGCACCCGGCGCCTCCGTTCGACAACGACCTCCCGTAGACGGCTGGTCGCGACCTCGCTGGCGGCCGCTGCACTGCTCGCATCCGGGGGGATCGCCTCCGCGGCCACCGGTGAGGTAGCGCAGGCGTCGACCGAGACAGGCGTGTCTCTCTCGACACCGCCCCAGTTCCTACAGGTCACGCGCCCAGTGCCCGTCGACTACGCCGAGCAACTCCAGCGCGCCGCCCAGCGTGAGGTCGAGCGGCTCGCGTTCGAGAAGGCCGAGGTCGAGCGGCTGGCTCGCGAGGCCGCCGAACAGGCTGCACGCGCGGCTGCGGCCGCGGAAGCGGCACGTCGACCCGCTGTGCTGGTCCCGGCCGACGGCACCTTCACCTCGGGCTTCGGTCCGCGGTGGGGCACCAACCACAACGGCATCGACATCGCCAACTCCATCGGCACCCCGATCAAGGCCGTCACCAACGGCACTGTGATCGAGACCGGTCCGGCGTCGGGATTCGGATTGTGGGTCCGCATCCAGCAGGACGACGGCACCACCGGCGTGTACGGCCACATCGACCAGTCATTGGTGTCGGTCGGTCAGCAGGTCCGGGCCGGCGACCAGATCGCCACCATGGGCAACCGGGGTCAGTCGACCGGACCGCACCTGCACTACGAGGTGTGGGCGGTCAACGGAACCAAGATGGATCCGGCGGGCTGGTTCCAGTCCCGCGGCGTGCCCGTCCCCCAGGGGCAGGGCTAGGCGCTGATCCACGCCGTCAGGGCTGGTTGTACGGGGTGACCACCCGGATGGGTGAGGCGGCGGTCGCGACACCGCCGAGCGCGCCCCGGGCCTGCAGCAACATGCGGCACGCCAGATGGGCGTCGGCCCGCAGATCGTGGTGCAGCACGGCGGAGAGCGTGCCGGCCCGCAACAGCCGCGTGTTGTCCTCGTCGAGGTCGTGGGCGATGAACACGCGACAGGTGCGGCCGGTGCGTTCGAATGCGCGGGCCGTGGCCACGTTGCCGCCGCCGATCGAGTAGACGGCCGCGATGTCCGGGTTCTGCTCGAGCGCCCGGAGCACGAAGCTCTCGATGGTCGCGTCGAGCCCGTCGCTCTCCGCGATGTCGATCACCGCACGGTCGGTGCCGAAACTTCGCAGTGCCGCGCGGAACCCCATCTCCCGTTCCTCCTCGCCACGGAAGGCATTGCTGCTCAGCGTGATCAGGACGGCGGACGACAGGTCGCCGAGCCACTGGTCGACGAGGTACGCGGCAGTCGCCCCCGCGGCCCGGTTGTCGATCCCGACGTAGCCGGCCCGCGAGCTGCCCGGCACGTCGGTGGCATAGGTGACCACCGGTATCCCCGCCGCGGTGAGCCGGTCGATGGCCTCGACGACCTCGACGGAGTCGGGCGCCTTCACGATCACGCCCTGTGTGCCGCGGGCCCCGATCCGATCGAGGGTCTCGACCATCGCCGGTGTCGAGCCGGTTTCCCGGAAATGGAACCGCGATCGCAGAACGGCGGGGGCGAGAGCGGGCAGTTCCGCCTCCACGGCCGCGCGGAACGCGGTGGTGAAGCGTTCGGGGGACTGCATGACGACGTCGACGAGGAACTTGCGTCCACTCAGCTTCAACTGGGTGCGTTGTTTGTCGAGATCGCGGATCGCTTGCTGCACTTCCGCTCTCGTCGATTCCCGTACGCCGGGGCGTTCGTGGAGCACGCGGTCGACGGTGGCCTCGCTCAGCCCCGACTGCTGGGCGATCTCACGGACCTTGTAGCGGTGCTTCACGGCCGCCTCCTGAGGTGAAAATGATGGATTTCTGCTGTTGTTTGCCGATCACATCACAGCAAGACTATCTCCATGACCATCACGACTCCTCCGCCGACCGGCCGGCGTGAGTGGATCCGCGACTCCGACTGCGACCTCGACGTGTTTCGCGTCTCCGTGGATCGCTCGACGAACCCGGCAGACTACCCGTTCGCTCACTCCGTGGAGCAGAACGTCCTGCTGTACCGCAGTGACGTGCTGAAGCCCCACCTCGACGACGCGCAGTCCCGCCGCGCCGTGCAGACCGAACTCGGGCGCGCGCTCACGGACGGTCCCGGAATCGTGGTGTTCCAGAATGCCTTCAGTGATCTCGGCGTACTGGATCGCGCCACGGAACAGTTCGACCTCCTCATCGCGCAGCAACACGCGTCGGGTGGTGTGGTGGGTGACCACTTCGGCAAGGCGGGCGCCAACGACCGCATCTGGAACGCCGCGCAGAAGCTGGCTTTCGGCGCCCCCGATGTGTTCGCCGAGTACTACGCCAACGACATCCTCGCGCTGATCTGCCAGAGCTGGCTGGGCCCGCTGTATCAGGTGACGTCGCAGGTCAACGTGGTCAACCCCGGCGGCGCCGCGCAGGTGCCGCATCGCGACTACCACCTGGGCATCGTGCCCCGGCACGAACTGGCCGAGTATCCGGCGCACCTGCACCGGATGTCGGCCACGCTGACACTGCAAGGGGCGGTGGCGCACTGCGACATGCCCGTCGAGAGCGGTCCCACCCTGTACCTGCCGTACTCGCAACTGTTCGAGGCGGGCTACCTGGCGTTCTCCCGGCCGGAGTTCGTCGAGTTCTTCCGCGCCAGTCATGTTCAGCTGCCGCTGAGGAAGGGCGACGCGGTGTTCTTCAACCCGGCGCTCTACCACGGCGCAGGCCACAACCGTTCGGACGCGCTCCGGCGGATGGCCAATCTGCTGCAGGTCTCGTCGCCGTTCGGCAGGGCGATGGAGGTGCTGGACCGGGAGGCCATGGCGAACGCCGTGTACCCCGCCCTGCTGGCACTGCAGAGTGCCGGGGCGAGTGAGCGCACCCTCCGCAATGCCGTCGTCGCGACGGCCGAGTGTTACCCGTTCCCCACCAATCTCGACCACGATCAACCGGTGCACAGTCTCGCGCCGGCCACTCAGGTGGACACGGTGTGGGAAGCGTTGCGGGAGAGCGTCGATCCAGTGGTGCTCGCAGAACGTCTGTCCGCGCAGACCGCACGGCGACAGCCGTGAGCGGGATTCCCGACGCGGCCACATTGTCACTACAACAGCACCGACCGGTGCGATGGGATGAAAGAGGACGATGACGATTCGACTTGCAGGTGCGCCCATTTCGTGGGGAGTGTGTGAGGTGGAGGGCTGGGGTCACCAGCTCGGCCCCGGCCGGGTGCTCGCCGAGATGCGTGACGCCGGCCTGGCTGCCACCGAACTGGGTCCGGACGGATTCCTCCCCTCGGATCCGCGCGAGCTTACGGACACTCTCGCCCGGTACGACCTGACTGCGGTCGGGGGATTCGTTCCGGTGCTGCTCCACGATCCGGATCATGACGCGGTCGCTGCGGTCGGCGGGGCGATCGAGTCACTCGTCGCGTCGGGGTCGGAGGTGATGGTCCTGGCGGCGGTGACGGGAGCCGTCGGTTACGATTCGCGACCGGAACTCGACGACTCGGGATGGAAGACGTTGTTGCGCAACCTCGACCGCCTGTCGTCGGCCGCCGCCGACCGCGGGCTCCGGGCGGTCATTCACCCCCACGTGGGGACGATGATCGAGAACCGTGCCGAGGTGGACCGCATCCTGGACGGCTCGTCGATTCCGCTGTGCCTGGATACCGGGCACCTGCTGATCGGCGGCACCGACCCCCTCGACCTCGTCACCAGGGCCCCCGAACGAATCGCCCACGCGCACCTGAAGGATGTCGATGCGGCGCTTCTCGCGCGGGTCCGGGTGGGCGAGCTCACCTACACCGAGGCTGTCGCGCAGGGGATGTACACGCCACTGGGCACCGGGGACGTGGATATCGCCGGGGTGGTCGAGCGGCTGCAGAATCAGGGCTACGACGGCTGGTACGTCCTCGAACAGGACACCATTCTCGCGTCGGAGCCGGAGGACGAAGGTCCCGTGCGCGACGTGGTCAAGAGCGTCGAATACCTGAGGAGCATCACGCGGTGAGGCCGTCGCCTCTGCGCTGAATCGTGCCGGCGGGGCGCGGCTACGACCGGGCCGGACCGGTCGTGCCGCGCACCACCAGGTGGGGGTCGATCACGAAATCCTGCGGGTCGAGGTCGTCGTTCTCGAGCCGGCCGATGGCGAACTGCACGGCGTGCCGCGCCAAGCCCTCCGTGTCCTGCCGCACGGTGGTGAGGTCGATCCGGGACAACTGGGCAAGGTGGCTGTCGTCGTACCCGACGATCGAGATGTCTCCCGGCACGTCGACGTGAGCGCGGGTGAACACGTCCATGAGACCGATGGCGCAGCGGTCGTTGCCGGCGAGCACGGCGGTCGGCAGGCGGTCCTCGGCCAGCAGGGTGTTCGCGGCGGCGATGCCTGCGTCCTCGGTGTGCTGGCCGGGAATGACGCGAATGTGGTCGGAGAGGTCGTGCCTGCGCATCGCCGCAAGGTACGCGCGACGCCGTTCGGGTGAGCCCGGGTCCGCGCCGCCGTCGACATGCACGATCTCGCGATGCCCGAGCTCGACCAGGTGGTCGACGGACTGCCGGATGCCCTTGGCGTCCGCTGTCCGCACGGTGTCGACGGCGGTGTGAGGGAGTGCGCGGCCGACGACGGTGACGACGGCACGGTCCGCGAGTGTGCGCAGATACGTTACCTCGGAGAGCGGGCCGAGCAGGATCAGGCCCTCGCACCGGTGGCTGAGGAGGGCTTCGATCGCCTTGTGTTCGTCTCGGGTGGGTGCGCTGGCGGAGAGCAGGACTTCGTATCCGGCGGCCTCGGCCTCCGCGTAGACGGTTCCGATCAGGTCGGCCTGGAAGGTCTGGTGGACGTCGATGAGCACGCCGAGGGTGCGGCTGCGGCCGCGCGCGAGCATGCGGGCGGCCCGGTCGAGCCGATAACCGAGGTCGTCTGCAGCCTGGAGGACGCGATCCCGGGTTTCGTCGGACGCTCCGGGCTTGTTGCTGAAGATCAGTGACACCAGGGTGCGCGACACCCCGGCCCGCGTCGCGACATCGGCCATCGTGGGGCGTCGGTGCAGGGCGGCCGGTAGCCGCTCCGCACCGTCGTGCGCGGCGGCTCGATCGTCGAGCATCTCGATCTCCCTCGGTTGCGTCGTCAGGGGGCGCATTCTCACGCAGCCCGATCTCTGCCCTTGACACCCTCTGTGATTCACATCATAGTAGATAACTGAAGCGCGTTAGTGAAGCGCTTCAGTTCAGCAAACTACGCCCCTTCGGCTGCATCGAGCCGAGCGCACTCGGGCGGTATCGACACGTGAACTGATCTTCCGTGTCGCGATGCGTGAGCATTCCCCAGAAAGGCCAACACCTGATGTCGACAACCCACTCGGCTGCCAGTGCCCGCAAAAACGGCGGCGCTGCGCGCAACGAGCGCAGTCACAAACGCTTCCTGACCAAGCTCACCGTCATCTCCACGCTCGGCGGCCTGTTGTTCGGCTACGACACCGGTGTGATCTCCGGTGCGCTGCTCTACATGAAGGACGAGCTGAACCTCAGCGCCGTCGGCGAAGCCACCGTCGTGAGCTCGCTGCTCTTCCCGGGTGCCGCCGTCGGTGCGCTGCTCGGAGGCCGGCTGTCGGACGCTCTCGGCCGCAAGCGCACGCTCCTCGTCTGTGCGGGTCTGTTTCTCGTCGGCGCCCTCGGGTGTGCGATGGCCCCCAACGTGGAGATCATGGTGCTGGCGCGGATCGTCCTCGGTCTCGGTGTGGGCGCCGCCGCCGTCACCTGCCCGCTCTACCTGGCCGAGATGGCGCCGGTCGAGCGTCGCGGGCGGATGGTGACCATCAACGAACTGATGATCGTCACCGGTCAGATGCTCGCCTTCTCGATCAACGCGCTACTCGACCACCTCATCGAGGATCCGACGGTGTGGCGGTACATGCTGGCCATCGCCTCGGTGCCCGCAGTTCTGCTGATGCTCGGCATGCTCGTGCTCCCGGATTCACCGCGCTGGTACGCGTCGAAGGGCCGGCTCACCGAGACGCGCAGCACCCTCGAGTTGAGCCGCAGCGAATCGGAGGCCGCAGTCGAGTACGCCAGCATCAGCCTCCATGCCGCCCGCGACCGGAACTCGAAGGTCAGTGGCGCCGTCCACTATCTGCGCGACTACCCGTGGATGCGCCGGATCCTCTGGATCGGCTGCGGTCTGGCCATCGTGCAGCAGGCGACGGGCATCAACACGGTCAACTACTACGCCCCGACGATCCTGGAACAGAGCGGGTTGGGTGTCAGCGCGTCCCTGGTGGCCACCATCGCGGTCGGTGTCACGTCGGTGGTCATGACAATTCTCGGAATCATCCTGCTGGGCTACGTGAATCGTCGCACGATGCTGCTGACCGGCTTCATTGGTGTGGCATCCTCGCAGGCCGCGTTGTCGCTGGTGTTCCTGCTGCCCTCGTCCACGGGTCGCAGCTACATCATCCTCGCCGCGATGATGGTGTTCGTCGCCTTCGTGCAGTGCTTCATCGGAACCTGCGTGTGGTTGCTGCTCTCGGAGATCTTCCCGATGGCCATCCGCGGGTTCGCGATGGGCATCGCGGTCTTCGTGCTCTGGACGACGAACGCCTTGATCTCGTTCGTCTTCCCGATCCTGAACTCCGTCCTCGGGTCCACCGGAACGTTCGGCCTGTTCGTCCTCGTCAACCTGGTATCGGTGTACTTCGTGTACCGCTTCGTCCCGGAAACCAAGGGGCGCAGCCTCGAAGAGTTGGAGGACCGGCTCGGCGCAGGCAGGCCCGACGCGTCCGCTGCGGGCAGCACCGCCGCCGTCGCCGCCCACTGATCGCACGCTCTCACGCACCGGTGCCGCCGCCGTCGGGTGGTGATGCCGGTGCGTGGTGGTGTGTGGCTCGTCTCCCGTGCAGTTCGTTCAAGTATTTCGCGTCCTGCTGGTCGTGGGAGCGCTCGGTGAGCAGTCGGAGGGCACAGGAGCGCTGTACCCCGCGGATGTGGTTGTGGGTGAGTTCGATTGCTGCCCCTTCGGGTTCGGTTCGGATGATGTCGCCGCGCGGTGTGGTCCATTCGAGGTTCCCTGCCCCGGTCTGGCGGACGGTCCAGGAGCCGTCGGTTTTCAGCCGGTGGTGGCGTCGGCACAGGCACGCGAGATTCGACTCGACGGTGAGACCACCGTTCTCGGTGTGGTCGTGGTCGAACGGCGTCGTGTGGTCGATGTCGCGAGCCGCGCCGGGACCTGGCAGTTGGGGAAGCGGCAGTTGCCGTCGCGGGCCCGGATCCTGCGGCCGAGAGCCGTCCCCGGTGCGTAGGTGAGTTCGGGTTTGGTTGCTGTGTTCCGGATGTAGGTCACGGGTATGCCGTGAGTCTTCTGAACGGGACTGATCCCGAGGACGTGCCCACCTGCGTCGCCTTCGGTGGCCATTGTGTGGATGCGCTGGAAGACACCGTCGGCGGCCAATGTACGCGCGGAGTCCGCTGGGGGTACCTCCCTGTACGAAGTACTTGGGGGCAGATCGGCCCGTATCCCTCGAGGTGGGCGGGAAGGTCGTCGAATCCGAGGAGCGTCGAGGCGTTGACGACGACCTGAATGAGAGGTCCCGCAACCGCATCGCGAGGGTGTGGGCGTCGGCTGCGGGAAGGTGTCCGTCGAGGTAGGCCATACCGTTCTCCGCGGGGCGGATCCATACGTCGCGATCGGCGACCGCGAGTGTGCTGCGGTGGGCGATGCTGTCGGGGTCGTGACGGGCGATGAGGTATGGGAACCGGAGTGGGCCGGGTTGATGCCGCGGCGCTCGTCCTCGTCGCAGCAGAGGTCGTAGAACTCGGTAACCGCCACAACTTGGCGGGCCGATGCGGCTCCGCGCCCGTGAGTGCTCGAGGAGTCCAGAGACTCGTCAACCACGCACGGGGAGCGGAGCTCCGCTCAGCAGCGCGTCCCTGGCCATCGTGGCGGCCCCGATCCGCTGGGCCGATTCGCCGAGTTGGGTTTCGCGGATTCGGGCGAGGGGGCGGTGTCCGGAACCGGTTGCGAGAGAAGCGTAGACGTCGCGCGCGTGGTCGAGGAACAGCGGTGCCGAACCGCTGACGCCACCGGAGACGACGACGAGATCGGGGTCGTAGACGTCACCGACCATGGCGAGTCCGACGCCCAGCCACCGGGCGAACTCCTCCATGGTGCGGACGGCGAGGGGGTCGCCGTCCCGCGCGGCGCTCGCGATACGGCGGCCGGTGAGCGATCCCGGATCGCTCGCGACCTCGCGTGCGAGGACCGTCGAACTCGTCGGGTCGGCGGCGAGGAGTTCGATGGCCGTGTCGACGAGGGCGGTTCCGCTGCAATACCGTTCCCAGCACCCCCGTTTGCCGCAGGCACACGGTCTGCCGCCCGGGACCACCTGGAGGTGGCCCAGTTCGGGAGCGACGCCGTAACTGCCGCGGTAGAGCGTGCCGTCGATGAGCAGCGCCGCACCGATGCCGGTGCCGATCGCGACCATCACGACATTGCGACCACCGGCGGCGGCACCGAACCGGTGCTCCGCCCACGCCGCCGCGTTCGCGTCGTGTTCGAGGACCACCGGCAGTCCGAGCCGGTCGCTCAGGTCGTTCGCGACCGGCACGTTCTTCCACGGCAGGTGCGGGGCGAAGCGCACCGTGGTGAGGTCGGAGCTGATGAATCCGGCCACGGCGAGACCGACGGCGGCGATCCGATGACGGGACGCGAGCTCGCGGACGGCGCGGTCGAGCGCGTCCTCGAGGGCTTTCGCCGACTGCGGTGTGGGTGCCTGGACGGAGTCGAGTACCTCGCCGGTCTCGTCGACCACACAGGCACGGATACTGGTACCACCGACGTCGATGCCGACGGTGAGAGCGGAAGCAGGCACGGAGGGGACGGTACTCACCGTGCGGAGGCCGTCGCCGCCTCGGGTACCGCCCGGGAAGAATCCTCCCAGGCATCGAGCCGGTTGATCGCCGTCCTCGCGACCACCTGTTGCTCCGTGACCGCCAGGTGTCCCCGGGTCCTGCCCAGGAACGACCATGTCCAGGACATGGCGGTCGCGAGTCGGCTCTTGAATCCGACGATGTAGACCAGGTGGATCAGGAGCCAGAGCAGCCAGGCGAGCAGCCCGGTCAGTTGGAGGCGGCCGACCTTCGCGACCGCGTGGAAGCGGGAGATCATGGCCATGCTGCCCTTGTCGGTGTAGCGGAACGGGGTGCGTTCGGGCTTGTCGCGACCTTTCCGGTGGGCGCGCACCTCCGCGGCGATCAGCTGCGCGGCGTAGCGGCCGCCCTGGATCGCGACCTGCGCGACACCGGGAAGGCCGTCGCGGTTCATCATGTCGCCGACGACGAAGACGTTGCTGTGGCCGGGCAGGGTGAGGTCGGGTTCGACGAGGACGCGGCCCGCACGATCGGTGGCGGCGCCGGTCTGTTCGGCCAGTTGCCGGCCCAGCGGACTGGCTGCGACACCTGCGGACCAGATCTTGCAGGCGGCCTCGATCCGCCGCTCGACGCCGTCCTGGTCGCGGACGGTGAGTCCGTCGTCGTCGACGTCGGTCACCATAGCGCCGAGCTGGATCTCGACGCCGAGATCCTCCAGCGTATCGGCGGCAGCACGACGCAGTTTCTCGTCGAAGGGCGGGAGCACCGTGGGCGCCGCGTCGAGGAGGATGATCCGCGCGTCACGGGGATCGATGGTGCGGTAGGCGCCGGCGAGAGTGCGGTGCGCGAGCTGGGCGATCTCGCCGGCCATCTCGACTCCGGTGGGGCCGGCGCCGACCACGACGAACGTCAGGAGTCGCGCCCGCTCGGCGGGGTCGGTGCTCACCTCGGCGCTTTCGAAGGCGCCGAGGATGCGGCCGCGCAGCTCGAGGGCGTCGTCGATCGTCTTCATCCCGGGTGCGTGTTCGGCGAAATGGTCGTTGCCGAAATAGGATTGGCGGGCACCGGCCGAGACGACGAGGCTGTCGTACTCGGTGACGGTGGTGCGGCCGCGGTGTGTGGACGTGACGGTCCGGTCGGCGACGTCGATCGTCTCGACTCCGCCGATCAGGACGGACGCGTTCTGCTGGTCCTCGAGGACGAGCCGGGTCGCGGGCGCGATCTCACCCTCGGACAGGATTCCCGTCGCCACCTGGTACAGCAACGGCTGGAACAGGTGGTGTGTCGTCCGATCGATCAGAGTGACATCGACGTCCGTCCGTTTCAGGGCCTTGGTGGCGAAGAGGCCGCCGAATCCCGATCCGATGACCACGACCCGATGACGGCGGGCGAGAGAGGTGTCGCTCATGAAGTTCCTTTCGATCGAACGGACTCCGCGCCGGACCGCGGACGGTCCGGCGCGGAGAACCAGTACCTATGCGTTCTGGGGGAAGCCGAGGTTGATGCCGCCGTGGCTGGGGTCGAGCCAGCGGGTGGTGACGACCTTGCCGCGGGTGAAGAAGTGGACGCCTTCGGTGCCGTGGGCGTGGGTGTCGCCGAAGAGGGAGTTCTTCCAGCCCCCGAAGGAGTAGTACGCCATGGGGACGGGGATGGGGACGTTGATGCCGACCATGCCGACCTCGACCTCGTTCTGGAACCGTCGGGCGGCGCCGCCGTCGTTGGTGAAGATGGCGGTGCCGTTGCCGAACTGGCTGGAGTTCACCAGTTCCAGGGCCTCGTCGTACGTCTCGACGCGGATGACGGAGAGGACGGGTCCGAAGATTTCGTCGGTGTACACACTCATGTCGGTGGTGACGTGGTCGATCAGGGTCGGGCCGAGCCAGAACCCGTCCTTGCCGCCGTTCGCCTGCACCTGTCGGCCGTCGACCACGATCGTGGCCCCGTCCTTCTCGCCGGCGTCGATGTAGGAGGCGACCTTGTCGCGGTGCACCTTGGTCACCAGCGGTCCCATGTCGGAATCGCGGGCGCCGTCGCCGATCTTCAACGTGTCGGTGCGCTCCTTGATCTTGGCGACCAACTCGTCGGCGATGTCCCCGACCGCCACCAGGGCGGAGATGGCCATGCAGCGTTCCCCGGCGGACCCGAAGCCGGCGTTGACCATGGCGTCGGCGGCGAGGTCCAGGTCGGCGTCCGGGAGGACGATGGCGTGGTTCTTCGCCCCACCCAATGCTTGGACGCGTTTGCCGTGGGCGGTGCCGGTGGCGTAGACGTACTGGGCGATGGGGGTGGAGCCGACGAAACTGATGGCCTTGATCGCCGGGTGGGTGAGGAGTTCGTCGACGGCGGTCTTGTCGCCCTGCAGGACGTTGAACACCCCGGCCGGGAGTCCGGCTTCGGCCCAGAGTTCGGCCATCCAGATCGCGGCGGTCGGGTCCTTCTCGCTGGGTTTGAGTACGACGGTGTTGCCGGCGGCGATGGCGATGGGGAAGAACCACATCGGGACCATGGCGGGGAAGTTGAACGGGGAGATGATGCCGACCGGGCCGACGGGTTGGCGGAGGGAGGAGACGTCGATGTTGGTGGAGGCGTTTTCGGTCATGCCGCCTTTGAGCAGGTGGGCGATGCCGCAGGCGAATTCGACGACTTCCTGGCCGCGGCTGACTTCGCCGAGGGCGTCGGAGACGACCTTGCCGTGCTCGGCGGTGATGATTTCGGCGAGTTCGCCCTTGCGGGCGTTGAGCAGTTCCCGGAATGTGAAGATCACCTGGGTGCGCTTGGCGAGGGAGGTGTCGCGCCAGGCGGGGAACGCGGCGGCGGCGGCGTCGATGACGGCGCGGGCGTCCTCGACGCTGGCGAGGGCGACCTGACCGGTGACGGCACCGGTCGCCGGGTTGGTGACCGGGGCGGTGTTGCCGCTGGTACCGGCGAATCCCTTGCCGTCGGACCAGTGTGCGATCTCGCGAGTGATGTTGGTGCTCATGTGTTGTCCTTTCACCGCGTGCGCGCGATGTAATCCTTCATGGTCTTCAGTTGGTAGCGGGAGACGTCGTGAGCGTTCTCGTCTTCGGCGAAAACGCTCGACACCATCACCGTGTCGGGTTTGTCGTAGAAGCCGAGTTCGCCGAGCCCGCCGAAGAACTCGTCCCAGTCGAGGTCGCCGTCGCCGATCTTGAGGTGCTGGTGCACACGCACCGGGTTGCCGGGCGGGTTGGTGATGTACCGCAGTCCGTGGGAGCGGTGGTGATCCATCGTGTCCGCGACGTGGACGAGCCGCAGCATGTCGCCGGCCGCGCGCATGATCTCGAGCATCCCGGCGCCCATGTGGTACGAGTGGCACGCGACGTACACCAGTCCGAAGTTCTTCGAGTTGATGCCGCGGATCATCCGGATGGCGTCCAGACCGTTCTCCACGAAATCGTCGGGGTGCGGGTCGATGCGAACGTCGATGCCTTCACGCTCGATGATGGGGACGAGTTCCTCCATCGACCGGTAGAAGGCGCGCTCCGATTCCTCGGCCTTCTCCGGGCGGCCGCTGAACTCGGTGTTCATCACGTTCACACCGAGGTCGACGGTGATCTGAATGGCGCGCTTCCAGTACCGCACCGCCGCCTCGCGGGCGTCTTCGTCGGGGCCCGACCACCGCAGGACCGGCAACACGGAGGCGATTCCGACGCCCGCATCGCTGCAGGACTTGCGGAACTGCCGAACCAGCTCGTCGTCGGCCTTCGGGTGGTTGAAGAACGGGATCATGTCGCGATGAGGGGTGAGCTGCAGGTGTTCGAAGCCGAGTTCGGCAACCACCGCCGGCAATTCGAGGAGGGAGTAGTCGTGGTGGAAGGGGGTGGGGTCGAGTGCAATCTTCATCGTGTTCATGCCCCCGGAATGGAGGAACGGTCGACCATGTCGACGGCCACGCGCTCGCCGGTCTCGAGCGACTGCACGCCGGCAGCGCACACGGCGGCGGCGGCGTAGCCGTCCCACGCACCCGGTCCGTCGATGTAGTTGCCGGTCTCCGCGCCCGTGCGGGCGGCGTTGACCCAGCGCTGGATCTCGACGTCGTACGCCTGGCCGAAGCGTTCCTTGAACGACGGGGTGATCTCCCCGCCCGACATACCTGCGCCCGAGCGGCCGTTGCCCGCGCCGGTGCCGTACTTGCGGACGAGTCCGACATCGAGACCGATGAACGCCGAACCCTTCTCGGCGACGATCTCGGTGCGCACCTCGTACGCGACACCGGTGGTCACGAAGACCTCGACGTCGACGTGGCGACCGGATTCGGTGCTGAAGAACGCGATCTGCGGATCCTGCAGTCCCTCGGGTGCACCCGGGTTCGCGGCGGGGCGGAGGATCTGTACCGAGGTGATCTCCTCGTCGAACAGGAATCGGGTGACGTCCACCTCGTGGACCAGCGAGTCCTTGACGATCATCGAGCTGTCGAAGCTCGGCGGCACGGCGGGGTTGCGGTGCACGCAGTGGGCGAGAAGCACCTGCCCGAACACACCATCGTCGATGAGCGACTTCAGCTGCTCGTACTCGTGGTCGAAACGTCGCATGAAGCCGACCTGGATCAGCTTCTTACCGAGCTCGGCTTCGCGCTTGACGATCTCGAGGGACGTGGCGACGTCGGTGGTCAGCGGCTTCTCACACATCACCGGCTTGCCGTGCTCGAGGCAGGCGAGAAGCTGCTTCTCGTGCGTCGGGCCGGGGGTGGCCAGGACGACGGCGTCGACACCCGGGTCGGCGATCGCGTCGAGCGGGTCGCCGATCACCCGGCAGCCGGGGATTCCGGCCGCGATCTGCTCGGCCTTCTCGACGAAGTAGTCGTTGACGACGGCGACGGTGGCGCCCTTGATGCGTTCGGTGATGCGTGCGACGTGGTCGGCACCCATCATTCCGACACCCAGGACGGCGATGCGCAGGTCGTTGCTTCCGGACATAGCTGACTAGCTCCTGACGTGATCGGTTAGACGAACGTGACGGACGGGATCCCGCAGGACCCCAGGTACTTACGGGTACGCTGTGCGATCGGCAGCGGAACGTCCACAGCGCAGGGGTAGAGATCCTGCTCGACGATCGCGAACACGTCGATGTCGAGCTTCTCGATTGCGGCGAGCAGCGGCGGCAGGTCGGGGATGCCGAGCGGCGGCTCGATCATCGCGCCGAGCTTGACGGCCTCGCCGAACGGCAGGTCCTCGGCCTCGACCTTGGCGCGGACCTCGGGATCGACCTGCTTGAGGTGCAGGTAGCCGATCCGCTCGGGAGCGCGCTCGATGATCGCGAGGTTGTCGCCGCCGCAGTAGCTGATGTGGCCGGTGTCGAGGCACAGGTTCACGTACTCGCTGTCGGTGCCGTCGAGGAAGCGGTACACATTCTCCTCGGTGTCGACGTGGCTGTCCGCGTGCGGGTGGTACTGCGCCTTCACGCCGTACTGCTCGAACATCTTCTTGCCCAGCTCGTTCATGCCGCCGGTCTTCTTCTTCCACTGCTCCGCAGTGAGATTGCGGTCCTCGAGCACCTCGCCGCTGCTCGGGTCGCGCCACATCTCCGGGATCACGACCACATGCTTGCCGCCGGCGGCGGCGGTCAGCTTCGCGACGTCCTCGATCTGGGTCCACACGGCATCCCAGGAGTCGTCCTGGTGCAGGTGCTCGAACACGGTGCCGGCCGACAGTTTCAGATTGTGGGCCGCGAGTTCGTCACGGAGCTGCTGCGGATCGGTCGGCAGGTAGCCGTACGGGCCCAGCTCGATCCACTCGTAACCGGACGCGGACACCTCGTCGAGGAACCGCCCGTACGGGGTCTGCTGCGGGTCTTCGGGGAACCAGACACCCCAGGAGTCGGGGGCGGATCCGACGCGAATAACGCTCATCGGGAAATCCTTTCGAAAGTTCTACTGAGGGAGAGTTAGTTGCCGGACGGGCGCAGGAACGGACGCTGGATCTTCTTCCACTGCGCGTACGTCTCGTAGGCGGTCCGGGTGGAGTCGAGGGTGCTGGTCTCGCTGACCGGCACGTCCCACCAGGATTCGCTGTCCGGGGCCGCGATTCGCGGGTCCGTCTCGACGTGGATGACGGTGGTGTTGTCGCTGGCCTTCGCCACCTTGACGGCGTCGGTGAACTCGGCGGCCGTGTTCGCGCGGATCACGTCGGCGCCGAGGCTCGCGGCGTTGGCCGCCAGGTCGACGGGCAGGATGTCGCCGTCGAGCCGGCCGGAGTCGCCGCGGTAGCGGTAGTCGGTGCCGAACCGCTGCGAGCCGAGCGACTCCGACAGCGATCCGATGGACGCGAAGCCGTGGTTCTGCACGAGGACCACGATGACCTTGACGTTCTCCTGCACGGCCGTGACGAGTTCGGTGGCCATCATCAGGTACGAGCCGTCGCCGACCATGATGAACACGTCGCGGTCGGGGCAGGCCATCTTGGCGCCGATGCCGCCGGCGATCTCGTAGCCCATGCACGAGAACCCGTATTCGACGTGGTAGCCCTTGGAGTCGCGGGTACGCCACAGCTTGTGCAGGTCGCCGGGCATGGAGCCGGCGGCGCACACGACGACGTCGCGCGGATCGGACAGCGTGTTGGCGAGACCGATGACCTGGTTCTGGTTGAGGCCGAGCGAGTCGTCGTCGATCTTGTAGACCGAGTCCACCGTGGACTCCCAGTGGTCGGCGAGTTCTGCTGTGCGCGCACGGTACTCGCCGGAAACCTGGTAGTCGCCCAGTGCCGCGGTGAGCGCCTCGAGTGCCTCGCGGGCGTCTGCGACGACGCTGACGCCGCCCTGCTTCACCGAGTCGATCGACGCGACGTTGATGTTGACGAACCGCACGTCGGGGTTGTTGAACGCGGTGCGCGAGGCCGTGGTGAAGTCGCTGTAGCGGGTGCCGATGCCGATGATCACGTCGGCCTCGGTGGCGAGAGCGTTGGCCGCCGTGGTGCCGGTCGAGCCGATCGCGCCGACCGACTGCGGGTGGTCGTAGGGCAGTGAGCCCTTGCCGGCCTGACTCTGGCCGACCGGAATGCCGGTCGTCTCGGCGAACGAGGCCAGTGCCTCGGTGGCGCCGGAGTAGATCAGGCCGCCGCCCGCGACGATCAGCGGCTTCTTCGCCGACCGGATCACGTCCGCGGCCCGCTCGATCACCGACTTCTCGGGAAGCGGCCGGGCCACGTGCCACGTGCGCTCCGCGAACAGCGACTCCGGCCAGTCGAACGCCTCCGCCTGCACGTCCTGCGGAATAGCGACGGTGGCCGCACCCGTCTCGACGGGATCGGTCAGCACGCGCATCGCACTGAGCAGGGCCGAAGGCAACTGCTCCGGCCGCCACACCCGGTCGAAGTAGCGCGACAGCGGTTTGAACGCGTCGTTGACGGTGACGTCGCCGCTCGAGGGCAGTTCGAGTTCCTGCAGCACCGGTGCGCTCGCGCGGGTCGCGAACGTATCGGCGGGCAGGAGCAGGACGGGCAGCCGGTTGATGGTGGCGAGCGCCGCGCCCGTCAGCATGTTGGTCGAGCCGGGGCCGACGCTGGCCGACACCGCCCACGTCTGCAGACGATCCTTCTGGCGTGCGTACGCGACCGCGCTGTGCACCATCGCCTGCTCGTTGCGCCCGAGGACGTACGGCAGTTCGGATTCGGTACCGGCTTCGACGGCGTCGATCTCGGCCTGGAGCAGTGCCTGACCGAGCCCGGCGACGTTGCCGTGGCCGAAGATGCCGAAGCAGCCGGCGAAGAACTTGGTGCGTTCGCCGTCCCGCTCGACGTACTGGTTGGCGAGGAATCGGATGGTTGCCTGAGCCACCGTGAGGTGGACGGTGCCCTCGGCGTTGGGGTTCTTGCTCGCCGACATCGGCGCGGTGGACACCACGGTCATGCTCCTTCGGACGGTGCGTGGAGGGGGAGGCGGGGATCGACGGTCTGGTGTTCCCAGCTGCCGCGCAGCCAGGTGTGGGCCGGGTCGTCGCAGATGTTCCAGGCGCGGTCTTCGCCGGGGCCGGCCATGACGTTCAGGTAGTACATGTGATGTCCGGGGGCGGCGATCGACGGTCCGTGATAGCCGTGCGGCACGAGGACCACGTCGCCGGAGCGCACTTCCTCGAGCACCTCGATGGGCCGCTCGGGAGTGCCGTACACGCGATGGTAGCCGAATCCGGTTCCGCCGAAATCCACTGCGGTGGAATTGGCGTCGGCGATCTCGAAGTAGTAGATCTCCTCGAGCTGCGACTCGACGTCGCTGTTCTCGTCGTGCTTGTGGCTCGGGTACGACGACCAGTTGCCACCGGGAGTGATGACCTCGCACGCGATGATCGAATCGGCTTCGAAGCGATCGGCGGTGCCGAAGTTGTGCACCTGGCGGCTGCAGTTGCCCGCGCCGCGCAGTTCGACGGAGACGTCGGCTGCCGGGACGTACCGGAACGGGAACTTCTGCCGCGCGCGGGCCCCGCACAGGGCGAATCGTCCACCGGTCGCGCTCGCCACCGTGTAGGCCGAATCCCGGCCCACGTAGGCGAAGTCGCTCGGCCCGTCGAACACGGACCGCCGTCCGGTGAGGGCGAATTCGGTGCCCTCGCTCGACACCGCCGCGGACCCGGCCAATGGCACGACGATGATCTCGTCGTCACCGGACGCGAGTTCGGCCGACCCGCCGGGGGCCAGGGTGAGCACCCGGAGACTCGATTCGGTCCAGCCCGCGGATTCGGGGGTGACCTCGAGGTCGAACGGTCCGGTGGCCGCGGAACCGACCGGCACGTAATACTTGCTGTTCATCGTGGGCCTCTCCGGCGTGCGTCAGTGAACGAGGGATACGGCGGTGTCGACCGCGGCGGCGACGTCCTCGTCCCGCGGGTACAGCAGGGTGCGTCCGACGATCAGGCCGCGGACCGACGGCAGCGCGAGGGCCTTGGCCCAGCTCGCGAACGTCTCCTCGGGTGCCGTCTGCGGGTCTCCGCCGAGCAGCAGCGTCGGAAGCGTCGTCGCGTCCATCACGCGTTCCATCTCGTCGACCACCGGAAGCTTCATCCACGTGTACGCGGACGTGGACCCCAGGCCCTGGCTGATGTGGATCGACTTGATCACGGCGTCGGCGCTGAGATCGTTCTTGACCTTGCCGTCGACACGCCGCGACAGGAACGGTTCCACCATGGCCATCAGTCCGGCCTCGGCCAGCGCATCGACCGCCTGGGCGCACGCGGTGAGGGTGGAGAGGGTGCCGGAATCGTCGAGATCGATGCGGCACAGCATCTTTCCGCCGTTCATGCCCGCCTTCGCGGTGCCGGCCGCGGTGTAGCCGGTCATCCGGTCGTCGAGTTCGAAACTGGCGCCGGCCAGGCCGCCGCGGTTCATCGACGAGATGACCACCTTGTCGTCGAGCGCGCCGAGCAGCACCAGATCGTCGAGGATGTCGGCGGTGGCGAGCACGCCGTCCACACCGGGGTTGCGCAGGGCGGTGCGGAGGCGGTCGAGGAGGTCGGTGCGACTGTTCATCGCGGTCGGACGGTCGCCGACCGAGAGTGCACCGCGGGCGGGGTGGTCGGCGGCGACGATCATGAGCCGGCCGTTACCGCGGACCGTGGGCCGGGCGATCCGGGTCGCCCAAGCGCGGTCGATGGCGGCCGGGTCGTTCGCGCGTACCTCGGTGACGTCGGCGTAGGACGTGCAGACTGCGCGGTGAGCGAGAGTTTCAGACATTGACAGCCTCCGAAGTGGTGGAATCGGCGAGCGCCCGGACCTCGTCGGCCGTCGGCATCGCGGTGGAGCATTCGAGCCGGGAGGCGACGATCGCCCCCGCGGCGTTGGCGTAGCGCAGGATCTTCTCGAGCGGCCACCCGGCGAGCAGGCCGTGGCACAGCGTGCCGCCGAAGCTGTCGCCGGCACCGAGCCCGTTGACCACCTGGACGTCGTTCGGGGGCACCGTGATGCTCTGGGTGCGTGTCTTCCCGAGGACCCCTTTGGGGCCCTGTTTGACGATGGCCAGTTCGACGCCGAGATCGAGCAGGGCGTCCGCGGCCTTGTGTGCGTTGGTCTCGCCGACCGCGATCTCGCATTCCTCACGGTTGCCGACCGCGACGGTGACGTGCTGGAGGGCGCGCTGCACCTGAGCGGTGGCGTCGGCGGGGGAGGACCAGAACATCGGGCGGTAGTCGAGATCGAGGACGGTGTGGGTGCGGCGTCCGCGGGCCTCCCAGGCTGCGAAATGCGCGCTGCGGCTGGGCTCTTCGGACAGACCGGTGACGGTCGACCAGTACAGCTTGGCGTCGCGGACCGCGTCGAGATCGACGTCCGCCGGCGTCACCTGCAGGTCCGGAGCGACAGGTTTGCGGTAGAAGTACAGCGGAAAGTCGTCCGGCGGGAAGATCTCACAGAACGTGACGGGAGTCGGGTGCTCGGTGTCGATGCCGACGTAGCGGTTGTCGACGCCGAGATCGGTGAGCGCGGTGCGGACGAAACGTCCGAACGGATCGTTGCCGACGCCCGAGATGAGCGCGCTGCGGCAGCCGAGGCGGGCGGCGGCGACGGTGACGTTGGCCGCGCTTCCGCCGAGGAACTTGCCGAACGTCTCGACGTGTTCGAGTCCGACTCCGGTCTGCAATGGGTAGATGTCCACACCGCAGCGCCCGATGGCGAGGACGTCCAATCCGTTCCGGTTGGTATGCGTCTGGATGGTGGTCAAGGCTGACTCCCGAATAGGTCGTTGTGGGTGGTCTGCGCAGGGCGCCGAGGTCTGATTGAAACTGTGCTCCACCTCACCGACTCCTGTCAAGACTTTGTCCTGACATTATTACTTGAAGTCAATCTGGTGTTAGTGTTCGCATACACTGCCGGAAAGATCGGCGACGGCGACGTCGCCCCGCGCACGAGGATCGGAGTTGTCCGTGGGTGCACCACTCGCAGTCGAGCTCGACCGATCGAGCCCGGTTCCGCTGTATTTCCAGCTCGCGCAGACGATCGAGAACGCGATCATCGGCGGGGAACTCGCCCCGGGTGACCGCTTCGAGAACGAACTGGCGCTCGCCAAGCGGCTGAACCTGTCACGCCCCACCACGCGCCGCGCCATCCAGGAGCTCGTCGACAAGGGGCTGCTCGTCCGCAAACGTGGGGTCGGAACCCAGGTGGTGCAGAGCGCCGTGCATCGGCCGGTCGAACTCACGAGCCTCTTCGACGACCTCGCGCGGGCGGGGCAGAGCCCGACCACCAAGCTTCTCGACTACCAGGTATCCGTGCCGGCCGAAGACGTCGCCGCCGAACTCAACCTGCAGCCCGGCGCCGAGGTCGCATCCATCCGGCGCCTCCGCAGCACCAACGGCGAACCGCTGGCGCTGATGACCAACCACATCCCGGTGGACCTCGCGCCGGACCCCGAGGAACTGGAGGCGCACGGCCTCTACCACGCACTCCGGGCCCGCGGCGTGCACATCCGTCTCGCCCGGCAACGCATCGGCGCGAAAGCGGCGAGCAAGGCGGAGGCGTCGCTGCTCGACGAGAAGACCGGGGCGCCGCTGCTGACGATGAACCGAACCGCGTTCGACGACTCGGGAAGCGCCGTCGAGTTCGGCAGCCACTGCTACCGCGCGTCGCGGTACTACTTCGACACGACCGTTGTCGATCGCTAGAACCGCGCGCGCGACGTCGTTCCCCCGTGGAATGGCCCTGCTGGTGGCAGGTGCCCTCTTCATGGAGATTCTCGACGCCACCATCATCGCGCCCGCCGTCCCGCTGATCGCCGAGTCCTTCGGTGTCGACGCAGTCGACGTCAACATCGCGATCTCCGCCTACCTGGTCACGGTCGCCGTCCTCATCCCCGCGAGCGGGTGGGTGGCCGACCGGTTCGGGACCCGCCGCGTGTTCGTGGCCGCCATCGCCGTGTTCACGCTGGCGTCCATCGGGTGCGCGGCGAGTGTCTCGTTGCCGATGCTCGTCGCGATGCGGGTGCTGCAGGGAGTCGGCGGCGCCATGATGGTGCCGGTCGGGCGGCTCGCGGTGCTGCGGTCGAGCACGAAGAGCGACCTCGTCCGCGCGATAGCCCTGCTCACGTGGCCCGCGCTCGCGGCGCCGGTCATCGCGCCCCTGCTCGGCGGTGCGATCGCCACCGTCGGCTCGTGGCGATGGATCTTCGTCATCAACATTCCCATCGGCATTCTCGGAATCCTGCTGTCCCTGAAGCTGGTTCACGGGGCAGGCTCGCGGTCGACCAGCAGGCTCGACTGGTGGGGCCTCCTCGGAGTCGGAACGGGAATCGCGGCAGCCCTCATCGCGCTGGAGAGCATCCGTGTGACGGGCACCGACTGGCGGCGAGTCGCGATCGGGGGAGTGGTCGCGGTCGTTCTGCTGGCGGCCTCGGTGCGCCATCTCGCCCGCACGCCCCACCCGCTCGTCGACTTCCGCGTGCTGCGCGTGCGCACGCTACGCACCACTGTCACCGGGGGGTCGCTCTACCGGCTGATCGTCACCGCGGTGCCGTTCCTGCTGCCGCTGCAGTTCCAACTCGGCTTCGGCTGGACGCCGTTCCTCGCGGGTCTGCTCGTCGCGGCGTTGTTCGCCGGCAACATTGCCATCAAGCCCTGTACGACGCCGCTGATGCGGCGCTTCGGGATCAGGCCGATCCTGCTGGTCAACGCCCTGCTGTCCGTCGGCTGCTTCGGGCTGCTCGCCGCCCTGAGCTCGTCGACCCCGATGCCGGTCATCGCGGCGGTCCTCTTCGTGAGCGGAGCCCTGCGCTCGGTCGGATTCACCGCGTACAACAGTCTCGCGTTTTCCGACATCGAGCGTGCCGACCTCACGCACGCGAACACTCTCAACGCCGCCGTGCAGGAACTGGCGGCCGGTCTGGGTATCGCGGTCGCGGCGCTCGCCCTCACCGCGTTCACGCCGTTGGCGACGTCGTCCGAGCACGGGTTCGGGTCCGAATACTCCTGGACCTTCGTCCTTTTGGGCCTGCTGATGCTGTGCACGGTGGTCGACACCCTGCGTCTGCCGCGCGACGCCGGGGCAGCGGTCACGCGCTGAGCGCGCCTGCACCCGTCCACCCATCTGCTCGATTTCCGGGCCGTCTGCGGGGACACCCATGTCCGCTCATTTGATCTGTGGTCCTAATGTCCAGACAAACTATTGACTTTCGGGTGTGACGCGTATTACATCTAAGGCACACGGCCGAGACGTCACCGGGCCGTTCGTCCCCCCGAGAGGAAAAGCAGATGAACTTCCCCAACCGGCGTCGCGTGGCGGTACTGGCCTGCGCGAGTGCCTTGGTGATGAGCCTCGCGGCGTGCTCGAGCACCGGAGGCAAGCCGGACAGCAGCGGGTCCGGGATCGGCGCGGGCACCGCCGACACCCCGCGCATCACGATCGCGATGGTCACGCACGCGGCACCGGGCGACACGTTCTGGGACCTGATCCGCACGGGCGCGCAGGATGCCGCGGACAAGGACAACGTGGAACTGAAGTACTCCTCCGATCCGCAGGCTCCCAACCAGGCCAACCTCGTGCAGACGGCCATCGACTCGAAGGTCGACGGGCTCGCGCTCACCCTCGCCACCCCCGAGGCGATGGCTCCCGCCGTCAAGAGCGCGCAGGACGCAGGCATCCCGATCTCCGCGTTCAACGCCGGATACGGAGCCTGGAAGGACATGGGGGTCACCCAGTACTTCGGGCAGGACGAGACCATCGCCGGCCAGGCCGCGGGGAACCGGCTGAACGAGGACGGCGCCAAGCACGTCATCTGCGTCATCCAGCAGCAGGGCCAGATCCAGCTCGAATCCCGTTGCGCCGGCGCCAAGCAGACCTTCCGCGGCACGTTCGAGACCCTCAACGTGAACGGTGAGGACATGCCGTCGGTGAACTCGACGATCGCTGCCAAGCTCCAGCAGGACCCGTCCATCGACGGTGTGCTCACGCTCGGCGCTCCGATAGCCCTCACCGCCGTGCAGTCGGTCGGCAACGCGGGCAGCCCGGCCAAGGTCTACACGTTCGACACCAACGCGGCACTCGTCGACGCCATCTCGGACGGCAGCGTGCAGTGGGCCATCGACCAGCAGCCGTACCTGCAGGGCTACCTGGCCATCGATTCGCTGTGGCTCTACCTCAACAACGGCAACGTCATCGGCGGCGGCGGACCGACTCTGACCGGGCCGTCGTTCATCGACAAGTCCAACATCGACAAGGTCGCCGAGTATGCCAAGGCCGGCACCCGCTGATCGGCGGTCGATCACATGTCAGGACACACGATCCGGACCCCGGTGGGTCCATCTCACGCACACACCATCACCATCGACCCGGTCGCACGACCGGCCGGCATCGCACAACGCTGAGATCCACCGGCGCGGAGAGGAAATCATGTCCACACAGCAAGATCTGGACCTTGCCAGTCACAAGGTCGTCCACGACGAGCGGGTGAAGGAGCAGAAACGCCTGCAGCGTCTGCTGGTCCGCCCCGAGATCGGTTCCCTGTTCGGTGCGATCGCCATCTTCGTCTTCTTCATGGTCGTCGCCCCCCCGTTCCGCAGCCCCGAAGCGCTGGCCACGGTGCTCTACGCCTCGTCGACGATCGGGATCATGGCGTGCGCGGTGGCACTGCTGATGATCGGCGGGGAATTCGACCTCTCCGCCGGCGTCGCCGTCACCACCAGCTCCCTGGCGGCGTCGATGATCGCCTACAACCTGCACCTGAATCTGTGGGCCGGCGCCGCCCTCGCCCTCGTGGTCTCGCTGGCGGTCGGGTTCTTCAACGGGTACCTGGTGATGAAGACGAAGATCCCCAGCTTCCTGATCACGCTGAGCTCGTTTCTGATGCTCACCGGCATCAACCTGGCGGTCACCAAACTCGTCACCGGGCAGGTCGCCACCCCCAGCGTGTCCGACATGGCCGGGTTCGACTCGGCGAAGAGGGTGTTCGCGTCCTCGTTCGAGGTCGGCGGGGTGTCGGTGCGGATCACCGTGGTCTGGTGGTTGCTGTTCACCGCGATCGCCACCTGGGTGCTGTTCAAGACCCGGATCGGGAACTGGATCTTCGCCGTCGGCGGTAACCAGGACTCCGCCCGCGCCATCGGCGTCCCGGTCACGAAGGTCAAGATCGGGTTGTTCATGACCGTCGGGTTCGCCGCGTGGTTCGTCGGGATGCACCTGCTGTTCTCGTTCAACACCGTCCAGTCCGGGCAGGGTATCGGCAACGAGTTCCTCTACATCATCGCCGCGGTCATCGGCGGCTGCCTGCTCACCGGCGGGTACGGCACCGCGATCGGCGCCGCGATCGGCGCGTTCATCTTCGGCATGACGAACCAGGGCATCGTCTACGCCGGCTGGAACCCGGATTGGTTCAAGTTCTTCCTCGGCGCGATGCTGCTGTTCGCGGTCATCGCCAACAATGCCTTCCGTAACTACGCCGCCAAGAGGTGACCGGTATGAGTACTATCGAACAACTTCCCGTCGATACCGAACCCGGTGGTGGCGACAAGATCCCGCTGATCGAGCTCAAACACGTCGGCAAGCAGTACGGCAACATCATCGCCCTCGAGGACATCAACCTGCGGGTGCGGGCCGGGGAGGTCACCGGTGTCCTCGGCGACAACGGGGCCGGCAAGTCCACCCTGATCAAGATCATCGCCGGCCTGCACCAGCAGAGTTCGGGCGAGTTGCTCGTCGACGGCGAGGCCCTCACGTTCGGCTCGCCGAAGGAGGCCCTGTCCAAGGGCATCGCCACCGTCTACCAGGACCTGGCGGTGGTGTCGCTGATGCCGGTGTGGCGGAACTTCTTCCTCGGCCAGGAACTACGGAAGGGACCGCTCAAGTCCCTCGACGCGAACGGGATGCGCGCCACCACGATGTCCGAGTTGTCGAAGATGGGCATCGAGCTGCCCGACGTCGACGCCCCCATCGGGTCGCTGTCCGGCGGCCAACGCCAGTGTGTGGCGATCGCCCGGGCGATCTTCTTCGGCGCCCGCGTGCTGATCCTCGACGAGCCCACCGCCGCCCTCGGCGTCAAGCAGTCCGGGATGGTGCTGCGCTACATCTCCGCCGCCAAGGAACAGGGCTTCGGGGTCGTGTTCATCACCCACAACCCGCACCACGCCTACATGGTCGGCGACCACTTCGTCCTCCTCAACCGCGGCCGCCAGAAACTGGACTGCACGTTCGACGAGATCAGCCTCGAAGAACTCACCCAGCAGATGGCCGGCGGCGACGAACTCGAAGCACTCACCCACGAACTGCGGCGTTAGGCACCGACACGACGATGCGCCCGGCACACGTGCCGGGCGCATCGTTCGTTTCCGAGTGGGTCAGACCTTCGCGTTCGCCTTCGCCTTCGTGAGCGCGACATCCTCCTTGTCGAGGTCGAGCAGCGGAGTGCGGGAGTTCTCCTTGGCCGTGGAGGCAGAGGCCGCGGCGATGAGCGCGCAGACGGCGGTGAAGATCGCGACCGGCACCCAGTTCTTGGGGTCGGCGCCCCGCAGTGCCTGGGCGATGGTCGGTGCGAAACCGGCGAGAGCGAATCCGAGCTGCGTGCCGATCGCCATGCCGGAGTAGCGAACCCGCGAGGAGAACATCTCGGCGTAGAACGCCGGCCAGATGGCGTTGGTCCCGGCGTAGACGCCACCCATCAGCAGGATGCCCGCGAGGAAGATCATCGCCACGTTGCCGGTGCCGATCGCGGCGAAGTACAGGAAGATTCCGGCGGCCGAACCGATCGCGCCACCGATGAACACCGGCTTGCGGCCGATCCGGTCGGACAGCATGCCGAACAGCGGCTGCGAGACTAGGGCCACCGCGTTGGCGGCGATCGCGACCCACAGCATGGTCGTGCGGCTCATCCCGATCTCGGGGGTGGTGGCGTAGGCGAGGCCGAACACGGAGAACACAGTGCTGACGACGGCGATGAACGCGCAGAAGACCACACGGAGAACGTCGCGCCAGTGCGTGCGGAAGAGGTCGACGACGGGCAGCGGGGCGGGCGTCTCGTCCAGCGCCTCCTTGTTGGCGATGAAGATTTCGGGCTCTTCGAGCTTGCGACGCACGATGTAGGCGACGACGAGGACGAGGAGGCTGCACCAGAACGGGACGCGCCAGCCCCAGCTGTAGAGGGTCTCGTCGGGCAGCGCCGCGACGGGGATGAACGCGAGGCTCGCGACGATGAAACCGGCCTGGGTACCGGTGAGCGTCCAGCTGCAGAAGAAGCCGCGACGGTGTGCGGGGGAGTGCTCGAGGGTGAGTGAGCCCGCACCCGACTGTTCGCCCGCCGCGGAGATGCCCTGGCAGATGCGCAGCAGCACCAGCAGCACCGGTCCGACCATCCCGGCCTGCTCGGACGACGGCAGACAGCCGATCAGGAACGTGACGACGCCCATGAGAACCAGGCAGAACATCATCACCTTCTTGCGTCCGGCCCGGTCGCCGAAATGTCCGACGAACACGGCGCCGATCGGGCGCGCGATGTAGGAGATGCCGAAGGTGGCCAGCGACAGCAGCAGCGGATTCTTCGATCCCTCGAAGAACACGTGCGGGAACACCAGCGCAGCAGCCGAGGCGAAGATGTAGAAGTCGTAGTACTCGAGCAGGCTGCCGAAGAACGCGGCCTTCGCGGCCTTCTTCGCGTTGGTGGGATCAGCGTTGGGGTCGACGGAGGAGCGGCCTTTGCCGTCACCGTTTCGACCGGAGACGCCGGTGCCGTAGTCGATGGTCATCGATACTCCTGGGGAGCGAGGAATGTGAACACTGGCGGCTCGGAAGAGCAGGTGTTCGTAGGTCGTAGAAGCAAGGTAACCCCGGTCACAGCCTCGAGTCAATAATGGTCGAAATGGTTAGTTCATACTTTTCCGGGCTGCTGCAGGTAGGCCAGGACGACGTCGCCGATCATCGTGCGCAGGTGGGGGCGGTTCTCCGCGCCGGTGAGATCCCAGTCGAACAGCGCCCTGAACGTGTACCGATTTGCCACCCGGAAGACGCAGTACGAGCTGATGAGCATGTGGATGTCGAGCGCCGTCGTGTCGGTGCGGAAGAGGCCCGCCTCCTGCCCTCGCCGGAGGATCTGCTCGAGCGTGCGGATCGCCGGGGCCTGCGTCTCGGGGAGTCCCTCGGCCTGGACGAGGTTGACGCCGCGATTCGTGTTCTCGATCGCGACGAGACGAATGAAGTCCGGGTGAGCTTCGTGATGGTCGAACGTCAGCTCGGCGAGCGCCCGGATCGCCTCGGTCGGCTCGAGGTGGTCGACGTCGAGCTGGGACTCCTCGTAGCGGATCTCCTCGTAGGCACGCTGGAGAACCGCCCGGTACAGCCCCTCCTTGTCGCCGAAGTAGTAGTAGAGCATCCGCTTCGTGGTGGCGGTCTTCGCCGCGATCTCGTCGATGCGGGCGCCGGTCAGGCCCTTGTCGGCGAATTCCGTCATCGCCACCCGCAGGATGTTCTCCCGGGTCTTCTCGGGGTTACGGGTCCGTTTGACCGTCTCCTTCTCGGAGGTCGCGCCCGTCGTCTCGCTTCGTGTCATCGGTGAAACTCCTGCCTCTGCTGTCTTCCACGCGGTATGGAGGTATGCTACCGTGACATAACTCACTAGATAGTTAATTAGCTCCCAGCCCTCTCCCGGAAGTGATCGCCATGACCTCTCGTGACCTCGATGCCCCCACCGCTCGCCCGTCGTACCTGTGCGGTCTGATCGGCACCGGGATCTCGAAATCGCTGACCCCGCCGCTTCACGAGGCCGAGGGTCGCGCGCAGGGCGTCGGGTACGTCTACCGGATCCTCGACCTCGACACGCTGGGCATGGGGGTCGAGGGACTGCCGCAGCTCCTCTCGGCCGCCAAGCTCCTCGGGTTCAACGGGCTCAACATCACGCACCCCTGCAAGCAGGCCGTCATTCCGCTCCTCGACGACCTGTCCGACGACGCCCGCAAGCTCGGCGCGGTCAACACGGTCCACATCGACGGTGGGCGCCTGGTCGGCCACAACACCGATTGGTCCGGATTCGCGCGCAACATGGACGAGGGTCTCGAAGGCGCGCCCATGAACCGCGTCGTGCAACTCGGGGCCGGCGGGGCAGGCGCGGCCGTCGCCTACGCCGCACTGACCCGGGGTGTCGGACACTTCACGATCATCGACGCCGACGCCGCGCGCTCGAAGGACCTGCGCGACTCGCTCGCCGAACTGTTCCCGGACCGGGAAATCGCTGCCGGCGACCTCTCCGCCGTTCCCGCCGCGGTCGGTGCGGCCCAGGGCCTCATCCACGCGACGCCGATCGGCATGGCGGCCCACCCCGGCATGGCACTCGACGCCGCCCTGCTGCGCCCCGACCTGTGGGTCGCGGACGTCGTCTACCGTCCCGCCGAAACCGAACTCCTCGCCCGCGCCCGCGAGATTGGCGCCCGGACCCTCAGCGGAATCGGTATGACCATCGGTCAGGCCGTCGACTCCTTCCGGATCTTCACCGGCCTCGAGCCGGACGCCCAGCGGATGCGTGAGCACATGGGTCTGCTGTTGCAGGCAGAGGACGCCGCCGCGCTCGCGGGCGCGTAACGGCCGCGCCTGCCACGTGGCGCAGACTGTCACCGTGAGGTTATTGCTGCTGGCCGACACCCATGTCCCGAAACGGGCACGAGACCTGCCCGCCCGGGTGTGGGACGAGGTCGACCGCGCGGACGTGGTGATCCACGCCGGCGACTGGGTCGATCTCCCCACGTACGAGGCCCTGCGGGCCCGATCGGCGCGGCTCGTGGCGTGCTGGGGCAACAACGACGGCGACGACCTGCGCGCCCTGATGCCCGAGCGGGCGGACGTGACCCTGGCCGGGGTGCGCATCACCGTCGTGCACGAGACCGGGGCCTCCGCAGGCAGGGAGAAACGGATGTCGGCCGCCTACCCGGACACCGACGTCCTGATCTTCGGGCACAGCCACATTCCCTGGGACACCACCACGGAAACCGGTCTGCGACTGCTGAACCCGGGATCACCGACGGATCGACGGCGGCAGCCGCACTGCACGTACATGACGACCACCGTTCGGGACGGGGAACTCGGCGACGTCGAATTGCACCGGTTGTGACGGACCCGACGTGACGGTGATTCGGGCGCCCTTCAGTACGCAGTCAACGGGATCACGCCAGTGGTCCGGCCGAGGGGATCGAGGACGTGCCCGCCCCTCTTGAACGTGTGCAGGGTGATGAACCTGTCGGTGATCACGAGTGAGGGGAGTTCGCGCGTCAGGGCCGCCTCGAACGGCGCGATCTCGGCAGCCGCCCGAAACCACATGGTGGCGACGATCGTCGACGTTCCCGTGACGGCCTCGACGACACGACATCTGGGCATGCGGCCCAACAGGTTTCCCGCTGTGTTCAGCTCACCCGGCGGAACGGTCATCATGAAAGTCGTCGGCACGATGGGCCCGAGAAGTTCGGGGGCTCCCTCGCACCGCAGGGCGACACGACCCGAGTCCGTCATTCTCTCGACTCGGCGGCGCGCGGTCGGCCCGGTCGTCCCGCACCGGGCGGCGAGATCGGTCCAGGATTGCCGGCCGTCCGTCGCCAGGGCCTGAAGCAGAGCCCGGTCGAGGTCGTCGAGTGAGGATAGCGGTGTCCGACGGGTGGAGGGGGTCGGCGGCACCAGGCGAGTGGACTGTTCCAGGTCCAGGGCTTGGACCCGCCACCGCGAACCCTCCCGGTAGGTGGTCAGCGCGACCATCGATGTCACCGCGGTGATTCCGTCGATTCGTTCGATCCGGTCGTCGAGAAGCCGAGCGAGATCTGCCATGCCGGGAACGAACACGTCGAGAAGGAAATCCGCTGCGCCAGTCGTGCTGGACACGGTCGCCACAGCCGATTCGCCGACGAGTGCCCGGGCCACGTCGCGTTTCGCCTGAGGTCTGCAGTGGACGGCCAGGAATGTGGCACATCCCTGGCGAACGAATGCCGGGCCGGGAACGACCGCAACCCACGCGGAACCGCGTTCGGTCAGCAGCTTCCACCTTCTCGCGAGGGTCTTCGGTGTGTGCCCGAGGGTCTGAGCCAGCTCTGCCCAGTCGACTCGCGGGTTCAGCTGGAGGGCGTCCGTGATGGCGAGATCGAGCTCGGTAGCTACCTCTGGCGTTACATCTGGCATTCTGCAGGGCCTCTTCTGTGAGAAACCGGTCATCTTTCCAGGTTAGTGAGGTGGGCCACCGAGAGTTGTCGCAGCGCAGGTGCGCAACCTGGAACAACCAGGCACAGCGAAGTCGAGGTCGATGATGCAGACAATATCGGTTGTGGGTGAAGACCTGAGGGCCAGACGGCTCCCGGCAGGGGCACTACTGGGCTCGATGGCCACCGTCGAGTTGCTCAGCGGCGTCACACAGGGCTATCTCACCCCACTGCTGCCTTCGCTCGGCGACAGCCTCCAGATCACGGCATCCGGACAGACCAGGATCTATCTGCTGTCTCAGTTGGCGTTCGCGATCTGGACACCGTTACTCGCCAAACTGGGCGATTCGTTCGGGTACCGCCGTTTTCTCCGCCTCTCCATTGCCCTCGTCGCTGCCGGGTCGCTGATCATGGCGATCGCGCCGAGCGTGCTGACGATCTCGGTCGGTGTCGTTCTCCAGGGTGCGGTCGTGGGCTTCATGCCACTCCTGATCGGGATCCTGCGACACCAGGCGCCGGCGAGTCGCCGCACGGGAGTCGGCCTCCTGGTCGGCGTCCTCACCGCGGCCGTCGGCATCGGCGGTGTCGTCTCGGGCTCCCTCAGCGAGCGGTCGGCGACCCTCGGGCTGTGGGTCGCGGTACCGGTCGCGGTCCTGGCGGTGATCGCCGGTTTCCTGCTTCCCGATGGGGCCCCACGGGCGGGCGGCCGTATTCCACTCGTGTCCTTCGCCCTGCTCTCGCTCGGTCTGGCCGGCGTGGTGGCCGCCCTGTCGCTCGGTGCGGACTGGGGATGGACATCGGGAGAAACGATCGGATCGATGTTTGTGGGTGTCGTCGGTCTCGCCGCATGGATCGGCGTCGACTCGGCCTCGAAGTTCCCGATGGTGGATCTCCGCATGCTCGTCCACCCACCCGTGGCCGTCGTCTCCGGGGTCACCTTCTGTCTGGCCTTCTCGACGATCGGCTTCTTCGGTGCGAACGCCGTCTTTCTCGGGTCCTCGCCCGACGACAGCGGATTCGGCCTTTCCTACGGGCCTCGTTCGATCGCGCTGGTCGCACTGGCTCTCAACGTGTTCGCGCTGGCGAGTTCACTCTCCACCGCGACGATGCTTCGCAGGCTCGGCGAACGGCAGACACTTGCCCTTTCGGGCGCCCTGATCGCAGCCTCGTTCGGCAGTCTGCTCCTCTGGCATTCGACGGCGCCCCAGTATCTCGCCGCCATCGCTCTGCTCGGCGTCGGTTTCGGCGGCTATCAGGCCTCGACGCGCGCACTGTGCGTCGAATCGGTACCCGACCGCGAGACCGCCATGGCGGCGGGGATCAACGAACTCGCGCTCTCGATGGGTGCGGCGATCGGAGCGGCCACAGTCGGCGCAATCCTGTCCGCGACCAGCACTTCCGCGGGGGTCACGTTGCAGTCCTACGTGTGGTTGTGGTGCGTGTGTGCAGCGGTCGCACTCGTGGGGGCCGGCCTCGGCCTGTGCTACCGGAAGGGGTCGGACCTCTCATGACGGACCGAAGTACGCTCGTCCCAGCCGATGTTGCGGCGAAGATCGAGTCCTGTGTGGAGACCTGGTCGGGCGCACTGATCACCCTGAGCCACAGCCTCCATCACGAGCCGGAACTGGCATTCGAGGAACATCGATCGGTATCCAAGATCATCGACCTCGCGGAAGGTGCCGGGTTCGAGACGGCGCACGGCGTCGGGGGCCTGGCGACGGCCTTCGTCGCGACCAAGGGTACCGGCGCCCTCACCATCGGCTTCTGCGCCGAATACGACGCGCTTCCCGAGATCGGCCATGCGTGTGGGCACAACGTCAACGGCGCCGCCGCGGTGGGTGCGGCAATCGCGTTGGCGGAGGTGGCGGACTCCCTGGATGTCCGGGTCAAGCTCGTGGGAACCCCTGCCGAGGAAGCGGGCGGCGGGAAGGCCATCCTTCTGCGAGCCGGCGTATTCGACGATGTCGCCGCCGCCATGATGGTGCACGCGGGCGGGCGAGACGAGGTGGGCGGATCCTCCCTGGCGATGAGCCAGTGGACGGCCGAATATGTGGGTAGGTCCTCGCACGCCGCGACCGCCCCGTGGCTGGGCGCCAACGCGCTCGACGCGGTGGCCGTGGCGTACAACGCCGTAGGACTCCTGCGTCAGCAACTCGAGCCCGGCCTCGTCGTATCGATCATCGTCACCGACGGTGGGCACGCCTGCAACGTGATTCCGTCGAATGCTCGGGTGGCAGTGGAGATTCGAGCGACATCGACGACCAAGCTCCGGCAGGTGCAGGCGAGAGTGCGAGCGTGTCTCGAAGCCGGTGCCCTCGCAACGGGCACGGACGTCAGCATCACACCCTGCGGCGAGGACTTCGCGGAACTGCGGCAGGACGATTTCATGACCCGCGCATACTCCCGGGCGATCGGCACCCGCGGCCGGACCGCCCTGTCCCGGGCAGGCGACCACATCGCGTCGACGGATATGGGAAACATCTCCCACGTGCTACCCGCCATCCACCCGACCATCGGGTACGACGTCGGAGATGCCGCACACCACACGGCCGAGTTCGCATTGCACGGCACCTCCCCGTCCGCCGACGAAGCGGTACTGGACGGGGCACTGGCGATGGCAGCGGTCGGGGCGGAACTCGCCCTCGATCGAGATCAGCGCACACGACTGCTCGACCGAGTCCAGAATCCACACCTCCGAAGGGAAGAAAAAGTATGAGCGTCGATACCGTTGCGCGTCATGGAGACGACTGTGCACGAGCCGAGGAGACCGTCGTAGTCGGCGTCGGAGCTGTCACACCGGAGCAGGTGCTGAGTGTCGCTCGCCGAGGTGCCGCCGTGACGCTGTCCGAAGACGCGCTCCTTGCGATGAGCGAGTCACGTCGGCGCATCAAGGATCTCGCGGAGGATCCGAAGCCCGTCTACGGAGTGTCCACCGGGTTCGGGGCCCTCGCGACCCGGCACATTCCGCTTCGATTGCGTGCCCGATTGCAGCGCAGCCTGATTCGCTCGCACGCGGCAGGGTCGGGTCCCGGGGTCGAGCGGGAAGTGGTGCGGGCGTTGATGTTGTTGCGCCTCTCGACCCTGGCCACCGGGCGCACGGGGGTGCGCCCAGAGGTCGCGCAGGTTTACGCGTCGCTCCTGTCGGCCGGCATCACGCCGGTGGTCCACGAATACGGGAGCCTCGGGTGCTCGGGTGATCTGGCGCCGCTGGCCCATGTCGCGCTCGCGGTGATCGGTGAGGGCACGGTGCGGGATGCGGACGGGGCGCAGATGCAGGCGCGAGAGGCGATGTCCGCCGCCGGTATCGCACCGGTGATCCTCGAGGAGAAGGAGGGGCTGGCCTTGATCAACGGCACGGACGGCATGCTCGGCATGCTGGTGCTGGCGTGCGAGGACCTGCACGGGCTGCTGCGTCTGGCCGACGTCACCGCGGCGATGAGTGTGGAGGGTTTGCTCGGCACCGACAAGGTGTTCGCCCCGGACCTGCAGGCGCTCCGGCCGCATCCCGGACAGGCGGCTGCTGCGGACAACATGACGCGGTTGCTCGCGGGTTCAGCCATCGTCGCCAGCCATGCGGGGCCGGAGTGCACGGTGGTGCAGGACGCCTACTCGTTGCGGTGCGCGCCGCAGGTGGCCGGGGCGGCGCGGGACACGCTCGCGCACGCCGAGCGGGTGGCGTCGTGGGAACTGGCGAGCGCCGTCGACAATCCGGTGGTGACGCTGGACGGGCGGGTGGAGTCGAACGGCAATTTCCACGGGGCGCCGGTCGGGTACGTGCTGGACTTTCTGGCGATCGTCGTCGCGGACGTGGCGAGCATGAGTGAGCGTCGCACCGACCGCTTCCTCGACGTGGCCCGCAATCACGGGCTGCCCCCGTTTTTGGCCGACGATCCCGGGGTGGACAGCGGCCACATGATCGCCCAGTACACCCAGGCGGCGATCGTCTCGGAGCTGAAGCGGCTGGCGGCGCCGGCGAGTGTGGACTCGATTCCGTCGTCGGCGATGCAGGAGGATCACGTGTCGATGGGGTGGTCGGCGGCCCGGAAGCTGCGCCGGGCGATCGACGGACTGACCCGGGTGCTCGCGATCGAGGCGTTGACGGCCGCTCGTGCGCTCGACCTGCGTGCCCCGCTGGCACCGTCGCCGGCGACGGGTGCGGTGCGGGACACGATCCGCGAGCACGTCGCCGGACCGGGGGCCGATCGTCACCTCGCGCCGGAGATCGAGGCCGCGGTCATCCTCGCGGCCTCGGGCAGGTTGCTCGAGACCGCTGAGGGTGTCGTGGGTGCGCTGGCCTGACGACAGACCCGCGTTTCTGGATCAGACCCGCTCGAATACCGCAGCCAGTCCCTGGCCGCCGCCGATGCACATGGTCTCGAGGCCGTAGCGGGATTCGCGACGGTCCATCTCCCGCAGGAGGGTGGCGAGAATGCGGCCGCCGGTGGCACCGACGGGGTGTCCGAGGGAGATGCCGGATCCGTTGGGGTTGAGGCGTTCGTCGGTGGGGTCGAGGTCCCAGCTGCGGAGGACGGCGAGCGTCTGCGCGGCGAAGGCCTCGTTCAGTTCGATGACACCCATGTCGGACAGCGACAGTCCGAGTTGCCCGAGGGCCTTCTCCGTGGCGGGCACCGGGCCGATGCCCATGGTGCGCGGTGGGACGCCGGCCACGGCCCAGGACGCCATGCGGGCGAGGGGCTTCAGCCCGAGTTCCTTCGCCTTCTCGGCGGTCGTCACGATGCACACGGCGGCACCGTCGTTCTGCCCGCTGGCGTTGCCGGCGGTGACGGTGGAGGCGGAGTCGATCTTGGAGCGGATGGCACGGAGCTTCGACAGGGACTCCACCGTGGTGTCTGCGCGCGGGTGCTCGTCCTTGTCGACTACGAGCGGGTCCGACTTGCGTTGCGGCACCGTCACTCCGACGATCTCCTCGGCGAAGCGGCCCGATTCCTGCGCGGCGACGGCACGCTGGTGCGATTGCACGGCGAGCGCGTCCTGGTCCTCTCGGCTGATGTCGAACTCGGCGCGGAGGTTCTCGGCGGTCTCGATCATGCCGCCGGGCACGGGGAAGTTCGCGCCGCCGGCGGTGACGCGGGCGCGGGCGAGCCGGTCCGCGAGTTGGACCCCTTCGCCCTTGACGCCCCAGCGGATGTTCGGGTTCGTGTAGAACTCGGCCTGGCTCATGGATTCGGCGCCACCGGCGAGGACGAGGTCGTTGCCGCCGGACGCCACCTGCAGCACGGCGGTGATGACCGCTTGCAGACCGGATCCGCAGCGGCGATCCACCTGCATGCCGGGGACGTCGATGCCGAGTCCGGCGTCGAGGGCCGCGATCCGGCCGATGGCCGGGGCTTCCCCGCCCGGGGACGCCTGGCCCAGGATGACGTCGTCGATCTGGCTGCCCTCGATGCCGGTGCGTTCGACGAGCGCCGTGATGACGGTGGCTGCGAGGCTCTGCGGGGTGATGTCCTTGAACACTCCGCCGAAGCGCCCGACCGGCGTTCGCAGGGGCTCGCAGATGACGACGTCACGCATGGAAAGACCTTTCATGAAGTTTCCTCGGGCACTGCGTCAGCGATTGACGGTGGCGAGGTCCTGTTCGATGTCGGTTGCGGTGACCCGCAGCGACGGGATGAGATCGGAATGCAGATCCTCGAGGCTGTATCGCGCGGCCGGAGTGGAGATGTTCACCGCGGCGACGGTCAGCCCGGAGGCGCCCCGGATCGGGGCGGCCATCGACCGCAGGCCTGCCTCGAGTTCCTGGTCGAGAACGCAGATACCGTCCGCGCGAACAGCGAGAATCGCAGCTTTCAGCTCGTCACGGGCCGTGATCGTGCGTTCGGTGAGCCGCTGGATGTCGAGCTTCTCGAGGTACGCGTCGAGTTCGTCGTCGGGCAGTCCCGCCAGCAGGACCCGGCCCATCGAGGTGGCGTACGCGGGGAGCCGGGTGCCGATGGTGATGCCCACCGTCATGATCCGGCTGACGGGCACGCGGGCCACGTACACGATGTCGGCGCCGTCGAGGATCGACACCGACGACGACTCGTGCACCTTGTGGCTCAGCCTCTCGAGGTGCGGCTGCGCGACCTCCGGCAGCGACAGGCTCGACAGGTAGCTGTATCCGAGTTCGAGAACCCGCGGGGTGAGCCAGAACGCGGAACCGTCCGTGGCCACGTAGCCGAGCTCGACGAGGGTGAGCAGAAATCGGCGTGCGGTGGCGCGGGTCAGGTCGGTGGCGCGGGCGACGTCACTGAGCGTGCGCCGCTGATTCCGGTTGTCGAAGCAGCGGATCACGGCGAGGCCTCGGGCCAGCGACTGCACGTAGTCGGGGGACGGGAGGATCTTCTCCGTCGGTTCGGTAGCGGTCATGTCTGCGAATTCTCCTCCGTGGGCCCGGTGCCGGTGGAGGACAGGTCGGCGAGGGCCTGTTTGCCGAGTGCGAAACCGAGATTGCTGTTGGGCACACCGGCGTAGACGGCGGTGTGGAGGAGCACCTCACCGATGGTGTCGGCGTCGACACCCGCGCGGAGGGCGGCGCGGATGTGCATGTCGAGTTCGTGCTCGTTGCCCACCGCGGTGAGAACGGCGATCGTGAGCAGTCGCCGCAACTCGTGGTCCAGCCCGGGGCGCGACCAGATGTCGCCCCACGCGGTGCGGGTGATGAAGTCCTGGAACGGTGCCGTGAAGTCGGTGGTTCCCGCCACGGAGCGGTCCACGTGCGCGTCGCCGAGTACCGAGCGTCGCACCGTCATTCCCTGTGCGTGCGCGGCGCGACGTCCGCGCGCGTACCCGCCGCCGACGATGTGTTCGCGCAGCAGCGCCGTCACGGCACCTGCCTGCTCGAGGTTCGCGACGTGGGCGGCGGGGGAGAGCACCTCGAACCGGGCACCGGTGATGCCGTCCGCGAGGATCTGCATGACCGACGGCGGGGTGGACGGATCCTCCTCGCCCGCGATCACCAGTGTCGGTGCGCTGATGCGGGACAGGTCGGCAGTGAACTCCCAGTCGGCGAGGGCGTCGCAGCACGCGGCGTATCCCTCGGGGGACGTCGACGCGATCATTTCGCGGTAGTGCCGGACGAATTCCGGATCACGTTTGGCGAGCCCCTCGCTGAACCACCGTGCGACAACGGCATCCGCGAGCGACTCCGGACCGTCGGTGCGTGATGCCGCGGCCCGCTCGATCCATGCCTGCGGTTCACCGAATTTCGCGGCGGTGCACAGCAGCGACAGCGACAGCACCCGGCGCGGAGCGTGCGCGCCGAGCCACTGGGCGATCGCCCCGCCCATGGACAGTCCGACGAAGTGGGCGGCGTCCACGCCGAGCGAGTCGAGCAGGGCGAGGACGTCCTCGGACAGGTCGCGGACGGAGTACGGACCGTCCGGTGCCGGCGATTCGCCGTGGCCGCGTTGATCGACGGCGACCACCCGGCATTCGTCGGACAGGGCCGCGATCTGCGGGTCCCACATGGACCGGTTGGAGCCGAGCGATCCGAGCAGGACGACGACGGGGGCGTCCGCCGCGCCGCTTCGGGGTCCGGAGATTTCGTGTGCGAGTGCGACTGTCATCGCGTTCCTTCCCGGCCGCGGGCCACTGTCTCCAGTGCGCGGTCGACGATGTCGTGGGCGTGGCCGAGGTATCCGGCGGGGTCGAGCAGGGCGCGGATCTCGTCCGCCTGCAGGTACTGGAGGAGCCCCGGATCCTCGTCGAGGGGGTGTCCGGTCTCGCACGCGGCGGTGACGAGGTCGCGCGCGTTGTCGGTGCGGGCGGACAGGGCGCCGGTGACGCGTTCCGCGAGGAGCAGGCCACCGGTGATGTCGAGGTTGCGGGCCATCGCGTCGGGGTGAACGTTCAGCCCACCGAGCGAGTCGGCGATGCGCGCGACGGCTCCGCCGGTGAGACGCAGCAGGTCCGTGAGCGTTTCCCACTCGGCGTGCCAGGCGCCCGCGGCGCGCTGCTGCTCGTGATCCATCGAGCCGAGGATCGTCGCGACGAGTCCCGGGGTGCGGCGGGACGCGGCGCGGGCCGCGATCGCGGCCACCGGATTGCGCTTGTGTGGCATGGCCGACGAACCGCCGGGTGACCCTTCGCTGACCTCGCCGACCTCGGTGGACGACAGGAACACGAGGTCGGTGGCGATCTTGGACACCGCGCCCGCGGCCGTTCCGAGCGCCGACGCGAGCAGTGCGATGCGGGTGCGATCGGTGTGCCAGGGCACGTCCTGCCGTGCCAGCCCGAGCTCGTCGGCGAGCTCGTCGGCGACGTCGAGGCCGTGCGGGTAGAGCGCAGCGGACGTGCCGGCCGCACCTCCCAGTTGCACGGGGAGGCCGTCCAGTGCGTCGAACAGCGCGCGGGAAGCCCTGTGCAACGCCGTCATCCACCCCGCGGCGAGTACGCCGAACGTGGTGGGGAGGGCCTGCTGGCCGAGTGTGCGGCCGGCGATGGGGGTGTCGCGCTGGGCCCGTGCGAGCGCCTCGGCGCACAGCGCCGCCTCGTCGAGGGACGCCAGGATGTGCGCACCCGACCGGCGGCACAGCAGCATCAGGGCGGTGTCGAGGATGTCCTGACTCGTGGCGCCCTTGTGCACGTGGCTTCCGGGCACCCCGAGATCGGCGGCCGTGACCTCGCCGCGGAGCAGTTTTACCAGCGGGATCACGGGATTGCCGCCCGCTGCGGCCGCCTCGCCGAGGGCACCGACATCCACGGAGCCCTCGGCGACGACGCGCGCGAACACCGACGAAATGGCGTCGGCGGACGCGGCGGGGATGACGTCGCATTTCGCTTCCGCCCGGGCCAGTGCGGCCTCGACCTCGACCATCGCGGTGACCCACGCCCGGTCCGAGAGCAGCGCCGACAAGTCGCCGGCACCGAACGTCGGATCGAACAGGGCACCCCGGGAAGGCTCCGGAGAGTTCACGCGCGACACCTTTCTGGGTTGTGACCGGTTACAGGGCGAAGAACGGGGTTTCCCGTCCTTCTGTGTTCTGCACGTGGATCGTCAGGTGGTATCCGCGATCCGTCTTCTCCGCGATCAGCTTGGGGCGGTCGGCTTCCGGGACGGCGGAGAGCACGGGGTCCGATGCGTGCGCGTCCGTGTCCTCGGGGAAGTAGAGCCGCGTGTACAGCCGCTCGAGCATGCCGCGGGCGAACAGTCCGACGTTGATGTGCGGGGCCTCGACGGCGCCGTCCTCGGCGGGGAGTGCGCCCGGCTTCACGGTGTGCACCACGATCGTGCCGCTCTCGTCGGCGAACACGCGGGCCAGGCTGCGGAAGCCGGCGGGGGTCGCCTCGGCGGCACCGCGGGGATCGGTGGGGCTGTTGAACCGTCCTGCGGCATCTGCCTGCCAGGTTTCGATCATCGCGTCGCCGATGGGCTGACCGGCGCCGTCGATGACGTTGAAGGACACGTCGATTCGTCCCGGCGCATCCTCGGGGACGGCGTCGCCGCTGTTCTCCCACGTCGGGAACAGGCCGATGTGGACGTACGGGCCGACGGTCTGGGACGGGGTGACACCGAACGGCACCTGGTCCTGGCTCTTGGCGAGGACCGGGTAGCGGGGGGCGTCGGGGTTCTGGGTGTCGATCATCAGTGGCCCTCCGGGTCCTCGAACGGGGTGGCGTCCTGACCGCGCAGGACGATGTCGAACTTGAATCCGACGGCCCAGTTGTCGCGGGTGTGGTCGTAGTCGAACGTGCTGATCATCCGCTCGCGTGCCGCTTCGGGCACCGCGTTGTAGATCGGGTCCTGGAAGAAGAACGGATCGTCCGGGAAGTACATCTGCGTGACCAGCCGCTGGGTGAACGCCTGACCGAACAGGGAGAAGTGGATGTGCGCGGGCCGCCACGCGTTGTGGTGGTTGCCCCAGGGGTAGGCGCCGGGCTTGATGGTCGTGAACTCGTAGTGGCCCTGCTTGTCGGTGAGGCAGCGGGCGACACCGTTGAAGTGGGGGTCGAGCGGGGCCGGCCAGGAGTCCATCTTGTGGCGGTAGCGGCCTCCGGCGTTGGCCTGCCACACCTCGATGAGGGTGTCGGGGATGGGTTTGCCCGCGCTGTCGAGGACGCGGCCGTGGACGATGATGCGCTGTCCCTGGGCCTCGCCGCCGTTGGCGTGGGTCATGTCGTTCTCACCCTTGGCGATGTCGGCGTCGCCGAAGACCGGACCGGTGATCTCGCCGAGTCGCTGCGGGACCAGGATCAGGTCGTTCTTGGGGCTGCGCAGCCGAGTTGTCTTGTACTCGGGGAACAGCAGCGGGGCATTCGCTTCGTGCCCGGCGTGGTGGTGGGCTGGCAGATGCAGCATGGAAAAAGATCCTCACGTTCTCGATGTGAACAGTCGGCCGCTATTCGCACATAGTAGTCGCGTTCTGTGATGGGGCCAACAGGCGGGGCGCAATTTGTTCGCAATGTGGATGGGTGTTCACTACTCGAACATTTTGCGGTAGCCTGGGTCACATGGTCAACAAAGTCTTCGCAACGGCGGCCGAGGCCGTTGCCGATGTCCCCGACGGAGCGTCCCTCGCGGTGGGCGGCTTCGGCCTCGTCGGTATCCCCTCGGTCCTCATCGACGCCCTCCTCGCACAAGGTGCCACCGACCTCGAGACGGTCAGCAACAACTGCGGCACCGACGGTTTCGGTCTGGGTCTGCTCCTCGAGCAGCACCGGATCCGGCGCACGATCAGCTCGTACGTCGGCGCCAACAAGGAATTCGCGCGGCAGTACCTCAGCGGAGAGCTCGAGGTCGAGCTCACTCCGCAGGGCACGCTGGCCGAGCGCATGCGCGCCGGGGGAGCGGGCATCCCCGCCTTCTACACCCCCGCCGGTGTCGGGACGCAGGTCGCCGACGGCGGTCTGCCGATCCGCTACGACGGCCAGGGCGGCATCGCGGTGGCGAGCAAGCCCAAGGAGACGCGCGAGTTCGACGGGGAGGCCTTCGTCCTCGAACGCGCCATCCGCACCGACTTCGCGCTGGTCCATGCATGGAAGGGTGACCGCCTCGGCAACCTCGTGTACCGGGAGACGGCCCGCAACTTCAACCCGGACGCCGCCGGCGCCGGTCGCATCACCATCGCGCAGGTCGAGTACCTCGTCGAGCCCGGCGAGATCGACCCCGCCGAGGTGCACACCCCCGGCATCTTCGTCCAGCGTGTGGTCGAGGTCGGCAAGCAGGAAACGGGAATCGAGAACAGGACGGTACGGGCATGAGCTGGACGCGTGACGAGATGGCGGCCCGGGTCGCGGCCGAACTCGAGGATGGGCAGTATGTGAACCTCGGCATCGGCATGCCCACGCTCATCCCCGGTCACATCCCGGCCGGCAAGGACGTCATCCTGCACTCGGAGAACGGCATCCTCGGCGTCGGGCCGTACCCGACGGACGACGAGGTCGACCCCGAACTGATCAACGCGGGCAAGGAGACCATCACGGTGGTCCCCGGCGGCGCGTTCTTCTCCTCCTCCGACTCCTTCTCGATGATCCGCGGCGGCAGCGTCGACGTGGCCGTTCTCGGCGCCATGCAGGTCAGCAGCCACGGAGACCTGTCCAACTGGATGGTCCCGGGCGCCATGGTCAAGGGCATGGGCGGCGCGATGGACCTCGTCCACGGCGCGGGCAAGGTCATCGTGATGATGGATCACGTCACCAAGAAGGGTGAGCACAAGATCCTCGAGGAGTGCACGCTGCCGTACACCGGCAAGCGCTGCGTGCAGAAGATCGTCACCGATCTCGCCGTCATCGACGTCACTCCCGACGGCCTGCGGCTCGTCGAGACCGCTCCCGGCCACAGCGTCGAGGACGTCCAGGCGGCCACCGGCGCGACGCTCCTGGTCGACGCCACCGTCTAGAAACGCCCGCTCAGGCCCCGGTCTTCACGCGCTGGGCTCCGGCATAGACGTTCATCGACTCCCCACGGAGGAAGCCGACGAGCGTCGTGCCGGATTCCAGTGCCAGGTCGACGGCCAGCGAGGACGGCGCCGACACCGCGCCGAGCATCGGTACCCCCGCCATCACGGACTTCTGCACCAGTTCGAAGGATGCGCGCCCGCTGACGAGGAGAACGCTGCCCGACAGCGGCACCCGATCCTGTGTCAGCGCCCACCCCAGCACCTTGTCGACGGCGTTGTGCCTGCCGACGTCCTCCCGCAGCGCGACGAGTGCGCCGTCGGGGGTGAACAGGCCCGCGGCGTGCAGTCCGCCCGTCGAATCGAAGATGCGCTGACCCGACCGCAGGGTGGCCGGCATCGACGACAGGGTGGCCGCGGTCACGGACAAGTCGTTGCCGGACAAGGGGAATCGTGACCGTGTCCGGACCTGGTCGAGCGACGCCTTGCCGCACACTCCGCAGGCCGACGAGGTGACGAACCGGCGTTCCGGTCCACCCGGCGCCGGGACGCCCTCGGCCAGAACCACGTCGAGCACGTTGTACGTGTTGGCTCCGCTCTCGTCGACGCCGTCGCAGTAGCGGGCGACGGACACGTCGTCACGGCTCTCGATGATGCCCTCGGTCAGCAGGAACCCGTGCACCAGATCGATGTCGTCGCCCGGCGTGCGCATCGTCACCGACAGCGAACGGCCGCCGACCCGGATCTCGAGGGGTTCCTCGACGGCCAGCGAATCGGGTCTGCGTGTCGTTCCGTGCTCGGTGATGCGGACGACCGGGCGTCGCGCGGTGACGCGGCCCATCACCTGCCGCCGGATTCGAGCGGACTGCGTGCGGACGAGGGGCGGGTCATGGGTCCATAGTGGCCCCGAACCGGGCGCGACGGCCAGCCGTTCCGGCGCGCCCGCCTGGTGTGCCCGTACCCTCTGGACATGGGTGTGAGCGTGCGAGCGGCGACCGGATCCGACATCCCCGAACTGGCGCGCGTCCTGGCCGACGCGTTCTTCGACGACCCCGTGATGGTGTGGATGTGGCCGGATCCCGAGCGCAGGCGGCGCGGCCTGCCGAGACTGTTCGCGGTGGAGATCCGCCATCACCATCTTGCCGGGGGCGGAGCCGAACTGGCCGAGGACGGCGACGGCGTGGTCCGCGGGGCCGCGATGTGGGATCCGCCCGGCGGCTGGAAGCAGTCGACGTTGTCGTCGCTCCTCAGCCTGCCGGGGCTGGTCCGCGCGTTCGGCTCGCGGCTGGGCGTCGGGGCCGCGGTGAGCGGAACCGTCGAGGACGCACACCCGGTCGATCCCGTGCACTGGTATCTGGCGACGATCGGGACGTCGAACGCGGGACGGGGCGGCGGTTACGGGAAGGCGCTGTTGCGGTCGCGGCTGGACCGATGTGATGCCGAGGGGCTCCCGGCATATCTGGAGTCGAGCAAGGAAGACAACATTTCCTACTACCAGCGGTTCGGCTTCGACGTCACCGGCGAGATCCGGATCCCGGACGGCGGGCCGACGCTGTGGGCGATGTGGCGCGAACCCGTCCGCGCGACCCCTTAGGCTAAGCTCGGCAAGCCTTACCTAAGTGGTTCGTAGTACCTGGTAGACGAGAGGGTCGCCGCATGAACGTGGGTCAACAGAGGATCGGCCTGAGCCGACGCGGATTCCTCGTGGGCACCGGGGGAGCGCTGCTCGCGTTCGCCGCGGCCTGCAGCAGCTCGGACGGCGACGGCTCCGGCAGTGAGCCGTCCGGCCCCGTCATCGCCCACAAGTACGGCGAGACCCAGGTGCCGACCGACCCGCAGCGCATCGTCAGCGTGGGCTACAACGACCAGGACACGATCCTCGCGCTCGGCGGCACGCTGGCAGGCACGTTCGACTGGTACGGCGACTACCCCTACGGCGTGTGGCCGTGGGCGCAGGACCTCCTCGGCGACGCGCAGCCCGAGATCGTGGGCACGGCGTCGACCAACATCGATTTCGAGAAGGTCGCGACGGTCGCCCCGGATCTGGTGGTCGGTACCTACTCCGGCCTCACCCAGGCCCAGTACGACAAGCTGAGCGCCATCGCGCCGACGGTCGCGCAGCCCAAGGAGTTCGCCGACTTCGGCGTCCCGTGGCAGGACCAGACGAGGATTCTCGGCGAGACGCTCGGCAAGAAGGACAAGGCTGCCGAGCTCGTGTCCTCCGTCGAGACGCAGTTCGACGACGTCCGGGCCGCCAACCCGGCGTTCGCGGGAAAGACCGTCCTCGTCGGCGCGCTCAAGGGTCCCGGGCAATTCGGTGTGTACGGTCCGGAGGATCCGAAGGTCCGCTTCTTCACCGAACTCGGCTTCGTCAATCCCGCTGTGACGGAGCAGATCACCGGCAACTTCGCCGAGATCAGCACGGAGCAGCTGTCGCTCGCGAACGTCGATCTCCTCGTCTGGTACGCAGGCGGCGGTTACGGCGACAAGCTGCGCGAGGAACTCGACAAGACACCGATCTATCAGGAACTCGACGTGGTGAAGGCCGGCCGCACGATCACGCTCGAGGACGCCGCTGCCGAGGCGATGGCGTGGAGCACCGTATTGAGCCTGCCGTACGCGTTGAACGAGATTCCGCCGCGGGTCGCGCCCCTGCTCGTCTGAGACGCGGATGTCCGACGGTGTGAGCCCGGTTCGTGATACCAACGACTCGTGACCGCGATTCCTGAACTCCACGCCGGAACTCCTTTCGACGACCTCGACGACTACCTCGCGCTCGGCCGCGTCGGCGGCCTCGCGCTGTCCGCGGACGGGCGAAGGCTGGTCGTCGCGCAGTCGACGCTCGACGAGAAGGCGACGAAGTACGTCACCGCGTTGTGGGAGGTCGATCCCACCGGCGGGTTCGCGGCCCGCCGGCTCACCCGTGGCCGCAGCGGGGAGTCCAACCCGACGTTCACCAGCGACGGCGATCTCCTCTTCACGTCCTCCCGTCCGACGCAGGACGAGGACGACCTTCCCGACGACCTGTGGCGGCTGCCCGCGCGGGGCGGCGAGGCGGTGGTCGTCGCGCGCCGCGGCGGCGGCATCACCGGGGTCCGCGCCGCACGGTGCGCGCCGCGGGTCGTCGTCACCACCGGGGTTCTCGGGAGATCCGGGGAGTCCGCCGACGACGAGCGGGTGCGCACCGAGCGCAAGGAGAAGAAGGTCTCGGCGATCCTGCACACGGGCTACCCGATCCGCTATTGGGACCACGATCTCGGTCCCGAGGTGCCCCACCTCCTGTCCGCCTCACTGGACGCGCTCGCGGAGAACGGGCAGGAGCCGGAGCTGACCGACCTCACCCCGATGCCGGGTCCGGCGCTGCGGGAGGCGAACTACGCGCTGAGCGACGACGGCGCCTTCGTCGTGACGTCGTGGACGGTTTCCGGTCCGCTGGCGTCGATCCGGAACATCCTCGTGCGCATCGACACCGAGACGGGGGCGCGCACGATCCTCGTCGACGACGCCGACGCCGATCTGTCGGACCCGGTGATCTCCCCGGACGGACGGCACGTCGTGTTCATGCGGGAATCACATGCGACACCCGACTCCGCGCCGCGATTCACGCTGCACCGCTACAGCTTCGACAGTGGCACCGTCTCGGAGGTGGCGCCGGGGTGGGACCGGTGGGCCACGTCCGTGGTCTGGCTGTCCGACGGGTCGGGGCTCCTCGTCACCGCCGACGACCGCGGGCGCGCGCCGATCTTCCTGCTCCGTGACGGCGCGGACCCCACTCGGGTGACGACCGACGACTGCGCGTACACCGACCTGCAGGTCGCCCCCGACGGGTCGACGGTGTTCGCGCTGCGGGCGTCGTACGCGGCGCCGCCGCACCCGGTGCGCATCGACATCACCTCCGGCGCCGTCTCACTGCTGAAGGCGCCCGCCGACCTCCCCGAGTTGCCGGGGACGCTGACGGAGGTCGAGACGGTCGCCGCCGACGGCGCCGCGGTGCGCGCGTGGCTCGCGGTGCCGACCGGCGCCTCCGCCCACGCGCCGGTTCCTCTCGCGCTGTGGGTGCACGGCGGCCCCCTGGGGTCGTGGAACACCTGGTCGTGGCGATGGAACCCGTGGCTGCTCGTGGCGCGGGGATACGCCGTGCTGCTGCCCGATCCGGCGTTGTCCACCGGCTACGGGCAGGAGTTCGTCGAGCGGGGCTGGGGTAAGTGGGGTAAGGCCCCGTTCACCGATCTCATGGCGATCACCGACGCCGCGGTGGCACTGCCGGAGATCGACGACAAGCGCACCGCGGCGATGGGCGGATCGTTCGGCGGTTACATGGCCAACTGGATCGCCGGACACACCGACCGGTTCAAGGCGATCGTCACCCACGCCAGCCTGTGGGCGCTGGACCAGTTCGGCCCCACCACCGATGCCGCCTGGTACTGGCAGCGGGAGATGACGCCCGAGATGGCGGTGGAGAACTCGCCGCACCTGTACGTCGCGGACATCGTGACCCCCATGCTGGTCATCCACGGCGACAAGGACTTTCGCGTTCCGATCGGTGACGGGCTGCGGCTGTGGTTCGAGCTGCTGTCCGAGTCGGGGTTGCCCGCGGACGACGACGGTCGCACCGAACACCGCTTCCTCTACTTCCCGGACGAGAACCACTGGATCCTCACCCCGCAGAACGCGAAGGTCTGGTACCAGGTCGTGCTCTCGTTCCTCTCCGAGCACGTGCGGGGCGAGGACGTCGCGCTGCCCGAGATCCTGGGCCGGTAGCCGGCGGACCGGGGCCGCGCCGAGGCGGAGTCACGCCCGCTTCTCGCGACCCCGATCGAATTCCTTGCCACCCCACACGCCGGACTGGCCGGTGGCCCTGGCGAACAGCTCGCAGCGCGTCCGCAGTGGGCAGTGATGACACACGTCGCGCGCGTACGCGAAATCCTCGGTCGGGAACGGGAACCACCGGTCCGGCTCGGGGTCGGCGCGACACGCGGCGTCGACCCAGCCCGCGGGGTCGTCGGAGGCAGGCAGCAGGGTGGACAGGGTCGTGTCCAGGACGTCGGTCATCGGGAAATCTCCCCTTCCCGGGAGAAGGTCGGTCGGGTGGAGGCGGGTGCGGGGGTCTCGCGGTCAGACCGCCGCGAGATCCCTCCAGATCTGCCGCTGCGCCTTCTCGATGTGCCGGGGCGCCTTCGGCTCCCAGAGGAGCGGCATTCCCGCCTCCTCCGGTGTGCGGTCGGCCTTCCTCTGGTTGCAGGGGACGCAGCAGGCCACGAGGTTGGCCCAGGTGTTCGGGCCACCGCGGCTCCTCGGCAGCACGTGGTCGATGGTCGTCGCGACAGGCTCGGCGCAGTAGCCGCAACGATTGCGGTCGCGGCGGAACACGCCCGCGAACGTCGCGCGGCTGCTGTCGGTCACCAGCACGGAGTGCGGGACGTAGACGTAACGCAGCAGTCGGATGGTCTGCGGCAGGCTGATCTCGACGTGCTGCGAGCGGATCGGGAACGGCGGCTCCCGATCAGCGACCGTCTCGGCCGCACCGACACTGATCAGCACGACGGCGCGCTCGGCGGGAATCTCACAGAGGGCCTCGTACGTCACATTGAGGACCAGCACATCCGCACGCGACCAGTTGCGCGCGTCGAGGGTGCTGCCGGGTGGGTTACGGGAGAAGTGCCTCACGGGAGATCTCGGTTCTGTCGGTTCGCGGCGGTGGGGGCACGCCGGCCGACGGAAGTCGAGTCAGGCGTGGCGGGCGGTGCGGTGGGTCTTCGGGGCGGGCATGATCCCGCGTTCGCCTTGCCTGCCGACGGGGAAGGAGGAGGCGATGCCCGTGCGTGACGGCTGCAACCGGGCTGCGTGGGCTGAGGGCAGTGCGCGCATCGCTACGTCCTTCCTGAACTCGACGTGTGAACTGAACCGATCGGAACACGTCGAGCATGACACAGCGCACGGCCCGCGTCCTGGTATTTTCGGCGCCGTCGGACCCGTGAGCGGGGCGTGTCGAATCGGACAGGATCCGCGACACGTCCGATGGATGCGGTGAAGTAGCGGTTCTCTCGCTACGGTGTTCGATACGTACCCCGAATGAAGGAGACATCGTGGCACTTCCCCAGCTCACTGACGAACAGCGGGCAGCAGCTCTCGAGAAGGCCGCCGCCGCTCGTAAGGCACGCGCAGAGCTCAAGGACAAGCTCAAGTCCGGTGACATCACCCTCAAGCAGGTCCTTTCCAAGGCCGATGTCGACGACATCATCGGAAAGACCAAGGTCAGCGCCATTCTGGAAGCCCTGCCGAAGATCGGCAAGGTGAAGGCCCAGGAGATCATGGCCAACCTGGAGATCGCTCCGACGCGCCGCCTCCGTGGCCTCGGCGACCGTCAGCGCGACGCCCTGCTGGCGCACTTCAGCTGACACGTTCCCCGGGTGCCCGCCCCATCGCCTTCCGGCGACCGGCGGGCGCCCGGACGCGTCTTTCCTGCCCCCACCCCCGCTAGTGCAACCTGACGGTTGCGCAAATGGCCGCCGATGTGCAACCGTGAGGTAGCACATTGTCGAGAGGTGAGGATGATCATGAGCGTTCCGGACGCATCCCAGGACAGGATCGAGCGCGAGATTCAGATCGACGCCCCCATCGAGCGGGTGTTCCGGCTGGTGAGTGAACCCGGCTGGTTCATCGGCGACGGCGAACCCGGCAAGACGACCACCACACGCGAAGGCGACGTCTTCGTCGTGGACTTTCCCCCGTACGGGCGCTTCCCGATACTTCCCGTCACGTCCGACGCACCGCACTACGTCTCGTTCCGTGGGGGAGACGATCCCGCGCAGCCGCTCGTGGAGGGCACGTCCACCCTGGTCGAGTTCTTCCTGTCGGAGCGGGACGGTGGCACGCTCCTCCGCGTCGTCGAGACCGGATTCGCCGCCTTGTACCCGAATGCCGAGCGCCGCGCGGCCGCCTACGAAGGCAATATCGAGGGCTGGGAAATGCAACTGGCGTTCGCCAAGCGTGACGCCGAAAGCGGCTAGCGCGAAGCATCTGTCGCGCTGATGTGTCGACCTCGCTGACCGCAGTCGGGGGTTGCGGTCAGCGAGGTCGGTGCGCCGCCGTTTCGGGAGGCACGCTCGGATAGTCGTCGGGTCAGTGCACTTCGTTACGCGCCTCGTCCGCTCGGATGCCGGCGCGACGAAATCGGGGAGTACGGACTCGGGTCGATGTCCGGTCGCCGTTCGTCCACGAGATCCGCGAGGATGCGGGCCGAGCCGACCGCCATGGTCCAGCCGACGTGACCGTGACCGGTGTTGAAGTACAGATTGTCGTGCCGTCCCAGCCCGATCATCGGCGGGCCGTCGGGCGTCATCGGGCGAAGGCCCGTCCGGTATCTGGCCGTGTCCCAGTCCACGGCGCCGGGGAACAGTTCGTTCCCCGCGTCCACGATGCCCGCGTAGTCGGCGGGCGAGTGACTGCGGTCGTACCCGACGAATTCCGCGGTGGCCGACATTCTCAGCTCGTCACCGAACCGCGACCAGGCGACGAGTGTCTTCTCGTCGATGCCGCCCACCACCGGTGCGCGTTCGGGGTCCTTGACGGTCGCGGTCAGCGTGTATCCCTTGGCCGGGTAGACGGGTAGCCGCAGACCGACACTCCTCGCGACGAGAGCACTTGCGGCCCCCGCGGCGAGGACGAAGGCATCCGCGCGAATGTCGCCCCGGTCGGTGACGGCCGAGGTGATGGCCGCGCCGTCGGTCTCGAGGCGCATGACGGACGTGCCCAGGTGGAACCGGACCCCTAGCCGTCCGCATTCCTCGGCGAGCCCCACCGAGAACCGGTGCGGGTCGCCGGTGCCGTCGGTGCGGTCGTGGATCGCCCCCGCGAACGTGGCCGTCCCGTGCCGGAGGGCGGGCTCCGCGGCCGCGATCTCCTCCGGTCCCAGCACGTCCTGCTGCTGTCCGTGGTCGCGGAGCAGCTGCGAGTTCACCTGCGCGTGCTCGAGTTCCGCTTCCTCCCGGTACAGGTACAGCACGCCGTTGCGTGTCTGGCAGTACTCCAGGTTCTCGCGGGCGGTGAGTTCGTCCATCAGCTGCTGGCTGTACCGGGCCAGTCGGAGCTTCGCGAGAGTGTTCGACCGCGCCCGGGAGGCCGTGCACTCGCGGAGGAATCGCACACCCCACCGGGCGAGTTCGGCGTCCGCCCGGGGGCGGACACGGATCGAGGTCGACGCGCCGAGCAACGATCGGACCAGCATGGTGGGAGCCGACGGCGACGCCCACGCGTAGGAGTGACCGGGGGCGATCAATCCGGCGGTGCTCGCGCTGGTGTCGGACGCGACCTCGCTGCGCCGGTCGTATACATGCACCTCGTGTCCACGCTCGACCAGAGCGTGGGCGGTCGCCACACCGACGACCCCTGCTCCGAGAACTGCCACCTTCATTCCGCTTCCTTTCCTTCGGTCGAGCCCCGGCCCGTGACGGCGACGGCCTGTATCTCCACGAGTAGCTGCGGGTCCAGCAGGGCTGCGACCACCGTTGCCCTGGCCGGGCGGTGGTCTGCGGCGAACCAGCGCATCCATTCCTCGTTGAAACGCGGGGCGTCCTCGGCGTTCGCGAGATACACCGTGGCCGAGGCGATGTCGTGCAGGGTGGCGCCGGCCGCGGCGAGGACCCTGTCGAGTCGTGTGAGGGAGTGACGTGTCTGCTCCACCACATCGGTACCGACGACGTTGCCGGTGTCGTCGAACGAGACCTGGCCGGAGACGAACACGAGGTCGCCGACCCTGCGCGCCGACGGGTACGGGCTGGTGCCGGTGGTCACCCCGGGGACGTCCACGATGTCATCCATGGTCGCGCTCGCCCGCTGTGGCGCCACCGCTGTCACCGCGGAGCACTTCCTTGACGTAGAAGCGCCAGCCGAGGAATCCGACCCACAGGGTGACGGTGACGACGGCGGTGGGTACCCCGTAATAGAGGAGGACGGGAATCATGCGAATTCTCCTTCGGTGACGCGGACGGCAGGCTGTTGCCGGCGCGGATAGCGGGACGAGGTGGCCGTCGCGACCGTGACGAAGACGAGGAGGTTGGCGACGACGCCGGGCACCAGCCCATCCAGTCCGAACGGAGCGTCGAGGCCCCACTGCCACACCGCGGTGACGATCGCGCCCGCCGTGATCGCCGACAGTGCCGCCGGCGCGGACCGCACGCCGAACAGCACCGCGCCGAACAACGGAACGATGACCGTCGGAGCCCACAGTGTGTAGCTGTAGAGAAGGGCGTCGACGATGGACGGAACGCTGAGGGCGAAGATGGTCGCCCCGGCACCGACGACGACACTGGTGGCCCTCTCAATGGTGAGCCGCCTCGACGGCGGCAGCTCGGTGGGGCTGAGGGGCTGGTAGATGTCCTTGGTCAGGACGACGGCGGTGGAATTGAGGTAGGAACTCGCCGTCGACATCACGACCGCCATCAGCGCCGCCACCACCAACCCGAGAACGCCGACCGGCATCAGATTCATCACCACGGTCGGTAGCGCCTGATCGCTTTCGATGTCCGGGTACAGGACGAGTGCGATCAACCCGAGAGACGCCGAGGTGAAGAAGAAGAAGAACGAGAAGAACCCGGCCAGTGCGTAACCCTTACGGGCGTGCCGCGAGTCGGGGGTGGAGAACGTCCGCTGCGCGTACGGCGGGACCAGCGTCTCGCCGAGCAGTAGTGCCGCGAAGAGCGTGAGGAACTGTGCGGGGGAGTAGTCACCCATGAACGAAAGATGCTCGGCGGGAACACTGTCCAGGAGGGCCGACGGTCCGCCGACGGCGTCGAGCCCGATGAGGAGCGCCACCGGCAGGAGTACTCCCAGGAAGACGAACTGCAACAGGTCCGTCTGGATTACCGCCCAAGCCCCACCGAACGAGGAGTAGAGCACGACCACACCCATGCCGATGATCACCGCGGGCACGGTGGGCACGTCGAGGGTGGCGTTGACGACGGTACCGATGGCCAGGGCCTGGGCGCCGAGGATGCCGGCACACAGGACGACGGACAGTACGCCGGTGACCAGTCTCGCCGGCCGGCCGTAGTGGGCCTCCATGATGTCGCCGAGGGTGTGGGCGCCGATGTAGTTCTTGAGTCTGGGCGCGACGAAGTAGCCGACGAGCACCGTCTGAACGCCGAATGCGCAGAAGGCGAACATGTACACGTAGCCGTCACGCATCGCGGCGCCGGCGACACCGAGCGATGCTCCGCCGCCGAGGAACGCTGCGGCCAGGCTGCCGAAGAAGACCGGCCAGATGATTCGGTTGCCTGCCACGGCGAAATCGTCCGGCGACTTGACGCGTCGCATGGTCTGGACGCCGATCAGGACGAGAAGCAGGAAGTAGGCACCGAGAAGTATCCAGTCGAGGATTGCCATGTGAACTCCTAGTTGGGATGAACCCATCGTAGGAACGGCATGTGACCGAGGTCACTAGGCAAGTTGACCTTGATATACACTGGAATCGATACTTGATTGTGCGATATGCACAACCCCTCGCAGGGTTCGGAAGGACTGTCGATGCTGAGTGAGGCTCTGGCGCAACAGATCGCGAACGAGATCACCGACGTCATCGGGTTCAACGTGCTCATCACGGACGCGGCAGGCACGGTGGTCGGCAGCGGGGACGAACGTCGCATCGGCCAATTCCACGAGGCATCGATCGAGGTGATCCGTGCGCGGCGCATGATCGCGCATTCGGCAGCGGACGTCCGCGACCTCGTCGGCAGTCTGCCCGGCGTCACCATTCCGCTCATCATCGACGGTGACGTGGTGGGCACGATCGGGCTGTCCGGTTCGCCCGAGCAGGTCGAGCAATTCGGGCTCGTGGTCAAGCGGCAGACCGAAATCCTGATGCAGGAGGCCTCGCGGATCGGTACGCGGCTGACCTACGAGCGGGCAGCGGAAGAACTGCTCCGCGACATCTGTGATTGGCATCGCTCCACGTTCACCGAGGCCCAGATCGTCCGGCGGGCAACGGGTCTGGGATACGACCTGCGCCTTCCCCGGGTCATGCTGCTGATCAGCTACGACAGTCACTCCGACGACGTCGCGGTCCCGGGGCAGCCCGTGTCGCACAAGGTCCTGCGCGCCGTGCAGGACGCCTTCGACTCCGCGACCGATCTGGTCGCGCCGCTCGCCCGGCAGGTCGTCGCGGTCACCACCGTGGTGACCGCACGGACGCCCGCGGCGGATGCGGCTCTGACGGACCGGTGCCGGAAGTATGTGTCCCTGGTCCGTGAACGGGGATGGGACACCCGCGTGGGGATCGGCTCCATCGCGCACGGGGTCGAACAGCTCAATCTCTCGTCCCAGGACGCGTACGACGCGCTCCGGCTCGGCGCGGTTCTCGACCCACGCGGACAGGTCTACGACATCGACCGGTTCCGCCTCCATCAGGCCGTCTCGGTGATACCCGCGGAAACCCGTGACAGACTGTCACGGGCCGTGCTCGGCGCGTTGGCCACCGACAACGACTGGCCGCACCTGCAGGAGACGCTGATCGCGTGGGGGGAGTGCGGGTTCAACTCCAGCCGGGCGGCGCAGCGGCTGCACGTCCACCGCAATACCCTCGCCAACCGACTCGACAAGATCGCCCGGCTCCTCGGTCGCCCGCTGGACGAACCGGGTCTGGGTATGACGCTCTACCTCGCCTGTGTGGTGGCACAGCGGGCCGGCTGAGCCTACTGCCGGCGTGTGTGTGAACCTCACCGGCGCGCCCGTCGCCGTGTCGCCGCCGATCGGCGGCGTTTTCGATGCATACTCGACATTCTCGAGTGGTTGCCGCACTGGATGCGGCAGACGAACCGGAGGAATCCCTTGAACGACCACCACGTGCAGCTCTTCTCCGAGCTGCACAGCACCGCAGGATCCCAGGCAGGCGGCGAGGATGCCGGCGAGGCGCTGCGCCCCGTCGACCCGGAGCATCGCACCGCCACCGAGGTGCACCGCGCCCTGTTCAGCGACCAGTAGCGAGGCGGACGGTAGCCCCGTCGTCGGTCGTCCGCGCGTTCATTAGACTCGATGGGTGACCAGTGCAGCTCCAGAAAATCCCCAGAACCGTGCCGATGCCCTTCCGAAGAGCTGGGACCCCAGTTCCGTCGAGGACGATCTGTATCAGGGCTGGGTAGACGCCGGTTACTTCCGCGCGGACCCGCACAGCGACAAGCCGGGCTACTCCATCGTCCTGCCGCCGCCGAACGTGACCGGCAGCCTGCACATGGGTCACGCGCTCGACCACACGTTGATGGACGCGCTGAGCCGCCGCAAGCGGATGCAGGGCTATGAGGTGCTGTGGCTGCCCGGCATGGACCACGCGGGCATCGCGACGCAAACCGTGGTCGAGAAGCAGCTCGCCGTCGACGGCAAGACGAAGGAAGACTTCGGCCGCGAGCTGTTCATCGACAAGGTGTGGGACTGGAAGCGCGAGTCCGGTGGCACCATCGGCGGCCAGATGCGCCGGATCGGTGACAGCGTCGACTGGAGCCGCGACCGGTTCACCATGGACGACGGGCTGTCCCGCGCCGTCCAGACGATCTTCAAGCGCATGTACGACGACGGGCTGATCTACCGGGCCGAGCGTCTCGTCAACTGGTCGCCCGTGCTGCAGACGGCGATCTCCGACATCGAGGTGAAGTTCGAGGACGTCGAGGGTGAGCTGGTCTCGCTGCGGTACGGCTCGCTGAACGACGACGAGCCGCACGTCGTGGTCGCGACCACCCGTGTCGAGACGATGCTCGGTGATACCGCCGTGGCCGTCCACCCCGACGACGAGCGCTACAAGCACCTGATCGGGACGACGCTCGAGCATCCCTTCACGGGGCGCGACATCCCGATCATCGCGGACGAGTACGTCGATCCCGAGTTCGGCACCGGCGCCGTCAAGATCACGCCCGCACACGACCCCAACGACTTCGAGATGGGCCTGCGGCACAACCTGCCGATGCCGACCATCATGGACAAGACCGGCAAGATCGCCGACACGGGAACGCAATTCGACGGTCTCGACCGCTTCGAGGCGCGCGTCAAGGTGCGCGAGGCGCTCGCCGAGCAGGGTCGCGTGGTCGCGGAGAAGCGGCCCTACCTGCACAGCGTCGGGCATTCCGAGCGCACCGGTGAGTCCATCGAGCCGCGCCTGTCGCTGCAGTGGTGGGTGAAGGTCGAGTCCCTCGCGAAGGCCGCCGGTGACGCGGTGCGCAACGGTGACACGGTCATCCACCCGGCCAGTCAGGAACCGCGGTGGTTCGCCTGGGTCGACGACATGCACGACTGGTGCATCTCGCGTCAGTTGTGGTGGGGTCACCGGATCCCGATCTGGTACGGCCCCGACGGCGAGGTCGCGTGCTTCGGACCGGACGAGACCGCACCCGAGGGATGGGTGCAGGATCCAGACGTCCTCGACACCTGGTTCTCCTCTGGGTTGTGGCCGTTCTCGACCATGGGCTGGCCCGAGAAGACTCCCGAGCTCGAGAAGTTCTATCCCACAAGTGTTCTCGTCACCGGTTACGACATCCTGTTCTTCTGGGTGGCGCGGATGATGATGTTCGGCACGTATGTGTCGGAGGACGACGCCATCGCTGGCGGCAAGTCCGGACCGCAGATGCCGTTCGAGGACGTGTTCCTGCACGGCCTCGTCCGCGACCAGTTCGGCAAGAAGATGTCGAAGTCGCGGGGCAACGGCATCGACCCGCTCGACTGGGTCGACCGCTTCGGCGCCGATGCGCTCCGCTTCACGCTGGCCCGCGGCGCCAACCCCGGCAGCGACCTGTCCGTCGGCGAGGACCATGCGCAGTCGTCGCGGAACTTCGCGACCAAGCTGTTCAACGCGACCAAGTTCGCCCTCATGAACGGGGCCGCGCCGGCACCGCTGCCCGGACGCGGCGAGCTCACCGACGCCGACCGGTGGATCCTCGACCGTCTCGAGCAGGTGCGCGGGGAGGTCGACGCCGCATTCGACCGGTACGAGTTCAGCAAGGCGTGCGAGGCGCTGTTCCACTTCGCGTGGGACGAGGTCTGCGACTGGTACCTCGAGCTGGCCAAGGTGCAGTTCGCCGAGAGCGACACGGTCGCGGCGAACACGAGGGCCGTGCTCGGCAACGTCCTCGACGCCCTGTTGCGCCTGCTCCACCCGGTGATCCCGTTCGTCACCGAGACGCTGTGGACGGCGCTCACCGAGCGTGAATCCGTCGTCGTGGCGCAGTGGCCGCAGTCGAGCGAGGCGGCCGCGGATGCGGTTGCGGCGCAGCGTGTCGACGACATGCAGCGACTGGTGACCGAGGTGCGCCGGTTCCGCAGCGATCAGGGTCTCAAGCCCTCGCAGCGGGTTCCCGCACGGATCAGCGGCATCGCCGAGGCCGATCTGGACACGCAGCTCGCCGCGGTCACGTCGCTGGCGCGCCTGACGGACCCGGAGGACGGGTTCGCGGTGTCCGCGTCGGTGGAGGTGCGCCTGAGCAAGGCGACCGTCACCGTCGACCTCGACACGTCCGGCAACGTCGACCTCGGCGCCGAGAAGGCCCGGCTGGAGAAAGATCTCGCGGCCGCGCAGAAGGAACTCGCCGGTACCACGGCCAAGCTGTCCAACGAGGCGTTCCTGGCCAAGGCCCCCGACGCCGTCAAGGACAAGATCCGTACGCGTCAGCAGATCGCGACGGAAGAAATCGAACGCATCACCAAGCGATTGAAGGAGCTGGAAGGCGCGTGACCTCGCCCGACTTCACGCCGGAGGAAGTCAGTCCTGTCGACCTCGCGGAGCTGACACTGGTCGAGGCGGAACTCGACAAGCGGTGGCCCGAGACGAAGATCGAGCCGTCCCTCACCCGGATCGCGGCCCTGATGGACGTACTCGGTTCGCCGCAGCACGGCTATCCCGCCATCCACGTCACCGGCACCAACGGCAAGACGTCGGTGACGCGGATGATCGACGCGCTGCTCACGGCGCTGCACCGGCGCACCGGCCGCACCACCAGCCCGCACCTGCAGCTCGCCACCGAGCGCATCAGCATCGACGGGCGCCCGGTGTCGCCCCGCCGGTACGTCGACACGTACCGGGAGATCGAGCCGTACGTGCAGATGATCGACCAGCAGTCGCAGGCGGCCGGCGGCCCCGCGATGAGCAAGTTCGAAGTGCTCACCGCGATGGCGTACGCCGCGTTCGCGGAGGCGCCCGTCGACGTGGCCGTCGTCGAGGTGGGTCTCGGCGGGCGTTGGGACGCAACCAATGTCATCGACGGCGAGATCGCGGTGATCACCCCGATCAGCCTCGATCACGCCGAGTATCTCGGCGACGACCTGGCCGGGATCGCCGAGGAGAAGGCCGGCATCATCAAGAAGGGCCGCGAGGACGCGCTGGTGCCCCGCGACGCCGTCGCGATCCTGGCCGAGCAGACGCCGGAAGT
>NZ_JASHKX010000035.1:0-63047 GCF_030058635.1 Rhodococcus sp. IEGM 1305 | reverse complement strand
GAACACGCACACACCATCACTTCTGACGCACTCGCCAGCCGCTCCGGGGCAACCGTTCCATCTTATCCTACCAGCCTCACCGGCGCAAGCCGAGACGCTGATCAGAATCTAACCGGGATGGAAGCACCACCGTACACGACGATGAACCTCCGATGTACCAGGCGCCTTCGTCCAACCTCGTGTCCCCCGCCTTCCGGCCGGGGTCGGTGTCCGTGTCGCTCTGACCTGGAATAAGTTACGCGAAGGGAAACAATAACACCAAATCGCCAGGTCAACGCCGCGTAACGCTGGTTCAAGGCACCCAGTACTTGGCGGCCAGCTCCTCGATCACCACATCACCGTCCGACGCCTGCTCCAAAGCCGCGAGGTCGGAGTCGATGGAAACCAATCGTGGATCGTCCCCCTCCGCCTCCTGGACCGGGTGGCCCCCGTCCTCGGCCAGCTGGCGCAGCAGCTTCTCGCGCACCCGGTCCTTCAGCGAATCGCTCATATCGAAATCATGACCGCGCGACGGTGGGTTGTCGAGAGTGCACCGAACTCACTCCTCGGTCTCGTCCGGCGCCTTCACGTTGTCGCTCTTGCCGAAGACTCGCAGCGCGGTCGGAATGAGGACGATCAGCGCGCCCAGGATCGCGATCAACGAAAAGACCTGCATTGCCATCTGTGAACCGACTCTCTGTTTCGTGCCCGCGGCGACCAGGTGTCAGGCCGGCGCGAGCCAGCTTCCCCAAGATGTGTTCCTGGTGACGGTAAACGCCGCAACAAAAATGAGCACACCGACCATCACTCGTGGACCGAACACGATGGTGCGATCGCGTTGTCCTCGCCATCGGCGACGTGCCCATACGATCCAGGCGAAGACCATCACCGCCATGAACGGGACGATCAGAACATTGCCGGCCACAGCGGCGCCGATGTCGAGGTTGGTGAGGTCGTGCACCGCCCTCAACCCCCCACAGGCCGGGCACCACCACCCGGTCAGGGCATAGACCGGACAGAAACCGTACGAACCCGGCTGATGCGGATCGCGGAAGTGGAGGATCGCGGCGGCGACAACGGCGCCGGCGACCACAGCGGCGGGTGCACCGAGTGCGCGCAGACCGGCCGCCGGCGTCGTCGGATTTTCGCTGTGGGTGTCCACGTGACCAGTCTTCACGATTCTTCCGGACATACACATCCGTCACGGCGGACGTGTCCTGTCCCGGAGACGACTCTGGCCCTTCCCGACTGATCGGGAAGGGCCAGAGGACCGCTGAGCTGCCTGAGAGAATCGAACTCTCGACCTTTTCATTACGAGTGAAATGCTCTACCGACTGAGCTAAGGCAGCGGTGCCTTTCGGCGGTGGCGAGTCTAGCGCCTCAACCCCGAGTATGCGAAAACGGCTCCCTGAACGCATCTCCGAGGGTGGCCACCATGGCGTCGACAGCCCACTGCGGTTTGACGTTGACGGTGATCGCCTCGCGGCACTCGAGGACGGCTTCGATGCACTTCAGAAGGCCTTCCGGCGTTGTTCGCGCGGCGAGGTCGGCCGCCCGATCCGCCATGTCCGGGTGGTTCGCGGCCGCGTTCGATTTCCATGCGACGGCGAGCGCGTCGCGGTAGAGACCGGCCAGATCGATCAATGCACGGTCGAGTGCGTCACGGCCCGTGCGAGTGGCCCTGGACTTCTGGCGCTTCTCGAGATCCTTCAGCACGCCGGCCGAGCCTCGCAGAGCTCCGGCAGCACCCTTGCCGGTGCCGCCCGCCCCCAGCGCGGTGCGCAACTCCTCGGTCTCCTGCTCGTCCCTGGACGCGCTCATCTCCTTCGCCTCCGCATCGGCCGAACGCACCAGTTCCTCCGCCGCGGCGAACGCGGTGGCGGGCCGCAGTGCCGCGACAGCGAGATCCAGAGCGTCCTTACGACGCACTTTGGCATTGAGATCTGTCGCAAGACGTCGGGCGCGCCCGACGTGACCGCCGCTGATCGAGGCTGCCAGTCGCGCATCGGCGGGATCCAGGCCGTCCCGCTCGCGCAGGACCTTGGCGATGGAATCAGCCGACGGGGTCACGAGATGGACGTGCCGGCAGCGCGACCGCAGCGTCACGGAGATGTCCTGCGGGTCGACGGAGGGCGCACACAACAGGAACACGGTGCGATCCGGCGGCTCCTCCACCACTTTCAGGAGGGCGTTGGCCGCCCCCTCGGTGAGCCGGTCCGCGTCCTCGACGACCACGATCTGCCAGCGCCCGGTGCTCGGCCGTCGGGCGGCGGTCTGCACGATGGCGCGCATCTCCTTGACGCTGATGCTCAGGCCCTCGGGGACGACCTGCCGGACGTCGCCGTGGGTACCGGCCATCGCTGTGGTGCAGGCGTGGCAGACGCCGCAGCCCGGAACGCCGTCGCTGGTGCATTGGAGTGCTGCGGCGAAACACTGCGCGGCCACCGACCTACCCGATCCGGGCGGGCCGGTGAACAGCCACGAATGCGTCATCGAGGAGCCCATCGCACCGACTCCGCGACGGGCCGCGGTCGCCGCGGCCGTCAGCTCGGCCTCGACGTCCTCTTGGCCCACCAACCGGTCGAATACCGTCACCGCGCCAGCCTAACCGGCACATGCGACAGCACGGCCGGCCCGAGGTACCGGCTCACGCCTTCTTGTCCGCTGCCTTCTTCGAGGCCGCCTTCTTGGCCGGCGCCTTCTTGGCGGCGGTCTTCTTTGCCGCCTTCTTGGCCGGCGCCTTCTTCGCGGTCGCCTTCTTCTTGACGGGACCGCGGGCACGCCGATCCGCCAGCAGTTCCGAAGCGCGGGCGTCGGTGATGGACTCCACCTCGTCGCCCTTGCGGAGGCTGGCGTTGGTTTCACCGTCGGTCACGTACGGCCCGAACCGGCCGTCCTTGATCACCATCGGCTTCTCGCTGACCGCGTCGACGCCCAGCTCACGCAGCGGCGGGGTGGCCGCGGCCTGACGACCGCGGCGCTTGGGCTCCGCGTAGATCTTCAGAGCCTCGTCGAGGGTCACCGTGAACATCTGGTCCTCGGTGGCGAGGGACCGCGAATCCGTCCCCTTCTTCAGGTACGGGCCGTAGCGACCGTTCTGCGCGGTGATCTCTTCCTTGGACTCCGGATCGACACCCACGACGCGCGGCAGCGACAGCAGCTTGAGGGCGTCGTCGAGGGTCACCGTAGCCAGGTCCATCGACTTGAGCAGCGAACCCGTCCGTGGCTTCGGACCGGTGGCCTTCTTCGCCGCCGCCTTCTTCGCGGGCGCCTTCTTGGCAGCTGTCTTCGTCTTGGTCGTCCCGTCGCCGGATTCGTCCGTCACCGGCACCACTGCCGGTTCGGGCTCCGGTTCCGGCTCGGGAAGGATCTCGGTGACGTAGGGGCCGAAGCGGCCTTCCTTCGCGACGATCTCGTGGCCGGTGAGCGGGTCGACGCCCAGCTTGCGACCCTCCTGCGGCGTCGAGAACAGCTTCTCCGCGTACTCCGGTGTCAGCTCGTCCGGCGGAAGGTCGTCGGGCAGGTTGGCCCGCTGGGAGATGAGGTCGCCCTCGGGATCGTCCGGGTTCTGGACCATCCGCTCGAGGTACGGACCGAACCGTCCGACGCGGACGTGCACTTCCCGTCCCTCGGCGTCGTCGAAGAGCCTGATCGAGTTGACCTCGCGAGCGTCGATCTCCTCGAGGTTGACGCCGACCATCTTCTTCAGGCCGCCCTCACGGGCAACCGAACCCTCGGCGCCGTGATCGCCGCCGAAGTAGAAACTGCTCAGCCAGTTGCCGCGCTGTTCCCGGCCACCGGCGATCGCGTCGAGGTCGTCTTCCATCCCGGCGGTGAAGTCGAAGTCGACCAACCGCCCGAAGTGCATCTCGAGGAGACCGATGACGGCGAACGCCACCCAGGACGGGACCAGCGCGCTGCCGCGTTTGTAGACGTATCCGCGATCGAGAATGGTCTTGATGATCGACGAATAGGTGGACGGGCGGCCGATGCCCAGCTCTTCGAGGGTCTTGATCAGGCTCGCCTCGGTGTAGCGGGCGGGCGGGTTGGTGGTGTGGCCGTCGGGGTCGAGCTTGGTGGCGGTGACCGCCTGGCCCTCGACGAGCACCGGCAGGCGCGACTCGGCGTCGTCGGACTGGCCGCCGGCCTCCTCGTCGACGCTCTCCACGTAGGCCTTCAGGAATCCGGCGAACGTGATGGTGCGGCCCGAGGAGGAGAAGGTGCATTCCTCGCCGGTGCCCGCGGTTCCGGTGATCCGCAGGGTCAGCGTCGTGCCCCGCGCGTCCGCCATCTGCGACGCCACGGTCCGCTGCCAGATCAGCTCGTACAGGCGGAACTCGTCGGTGTCGAGGCGGGAGTGCAGCTGACCAGGGGTCTGGAACACGTCACCGGCCGGGCGGATGGCCTCGTGCGCCTCCTGCGCGTTCTTGACCTTGCGCGTGTACTGGCGCGGTGTGTCGTGCACATACTCGGCGCCGTACAACTCGGTGGCCTGCGCGCGGGCGGCAGCGATCGCCGACGACGACAAGGTCGTCGAGTCGGTACGCATGTAAGTGATGTAGCCGTTCTCGTACAGCCGCTGCGCGATGCGCATGGTCCGCTCGGACGTGAAGCGGAGCTTGCGGCCCGCCTCCTGCTGCAACGTCGACGTCATGAACGGCGCGTACGGCTTGCGGGTGTACGGCTTGCTCTCGGCGGAGGAGACGGTGAGGTCGACACCGGCGAGGGACTCGGCCAGACGCTGCGCCCGCGCCTCGTCCAGAACCGTGACGGTGCTCGTCTTCAGCTGGCCGTCCGCGCCGAAGTCGCGGCCGGTGGCCACCCGGGAGCCGTCGACGCTCACCAGACGCGCCCCGAAACTGCGGGGGCTGGCCTCGGCGCCGGCGTCGAGGGTGGCGGAGATGTCCCAGTAGGACGCCGAACGGAAGGCCATCCGCTCGCGTTCGCGCTGCACGATGACGCGGGTGGCGACGGATTGCACGCGGCCCGCCGACAGCCTCGGCATGACCTTCTTCCACAGCACGGGGCTGACCTCGTAGCCGTACAGACGGTCGAGGATGCGGCGGGTCTCCTGAGCGTCGACCAAGTCGGTGTCGAGTTCACGGGTGTCCTCGGCCGCGGCGCGGATGGCCGGCTCGGTGATCTCGTGGAAGACCATCCGGCGAACCGGGATCTTCGGCTTGAGCGTCTCGAGGAGGTGCCAGGCGATCGCTTCGCCCTCGCGGTCGGGGTCGGTGGCCAGGAAGAGTTCGTCGGCGTCCTTGAGGAGACTCTTCAGCTCCGTGACCTTGGACTTCTTCTCCGGACTGACCACGTAGAGCGGTTCGAAATCATGGTCGACGTTGACGCCGAGCCGCGCCCACGACTCACCCTTGTACTTGGCCGGGACGTCTGCGGCTCCGCGCGGAAGGTCGCGAATGTGGCCGACCGACGCCTCGACGACATAGTTCTTTCCGAGGTACGGGGCGATCTTGCGGGCCTTGGTCGGCGACTCGACGATCACGAGGCGGCGAGGCTGGCCGGACGCTCCCGCCGCACCCTGTGCACTGCCGTTGTCCCCTTTAGCCACCTGTAGCCCGAGCCTTCCTGAAGTCGATCGCTGCCACTCGACAGTTGTGCAGACAAACCCTTTTATACCCGGTTCGCCTATTACTAGAGTGACATACCCGGAACCCATCCTCGCAGATCAGTACCGTCTACGCGGCTCTACACGTGGGGCCAACCGGTACGGTCGTCCAAATTTCCGGGCGCCTCGCCGATGCTCTCGACGAGTCTGCCGAGCCTACGCCGACCCGAGATTCGGAGCCCCGGACCGGAGCCACGGGTGCCGATCAGCGTCGGCGCGATGCCCGCTCTCATCAATGCCTGAGCCAACGGCGCGTAGGTATCCGGGGCGTGCGGATCGAGTCCGAGGACGAACCGTTCCCCCTCTGCTTCGCTCCTGCCCGACGCGAGAGCCCACACCCTCAGCTGACGCCCCGACGGCACCCAGCCGGAGGGCACCGCCTTGACCGCTCCCCTCGTCCACTGGTCCGCGAGCGGCCGCAAGTCGACGACCGACGCGGTGCGGACCAGAGGGCTTCCCTCGTCGCTGCGCGTGATCTCGACCTCGAGTCCGGCCTCGGTGATCAACTCCGCAATCGCCTCTGCCCGCCACTGCGCGTCGACCACGATCGAGATGCGCGCACGCCCGGCCGATGTGACCACCTGCCCCGTCGCGGCGAGAAGACCGCACAGATCGGTGACTGCCGGCGGCATCGCCTCCGCGGAGAAGAAGGAGAGCTGGCTCACTGAAGTACCCCCTTATGCCACGGCACCGTTGCCGTGAAAACGACTCGTCCCCCACCGCCTCAGGCGATGGGGGACGAATCAGACGCGGTCACGAGGACCCCGCCTATCTGATTTACGTGTTCACGAATGTGAACGGCAGAATCAGACTGCGCGAACGCCGGTAGCCTGGGGGCCCTTGGTGCCCTGGCCGACCTCGAACTCCACGCGCTGGTTCTCCTCGAGGGTGCGGAAGCCGCTGCCCTGGATCTCGGAGTAGTGAACGAAGACGTCAGCGGAGCCGTCTTCGGGTGCGATGAAGCCGAAGCCCTTTTCCGCGTTGAACCACTTCACAGTGCCCTGTGCCATGCTTTTCCTTCTCTTTCTAACCACCGGATTCGGCGGACAGCACATACAGTCCGCCGGGCCGGTTCCGACCGCTGTACTTCTAGATTTCCCCCTCAGGAAAAGCAGAGCACCGCGTTCGCAACATCGATCCTGCGAGCGTTCACTCTTTCAAGCCTACGAACACAGAAGCTGCGACCAGTTGTAGTCAACCATGAACTCCGCGAACGCAACAGTCGAAATCCGAACAATTCACACAAAAAGTTGATCTTGTAGCGAACAGGCACGAAACAGTGGATTGACGCGGGGGGCACGACACCCCGGGCGACAGCCCCGGAGAGGCACTCGTTATCATCAAATGCGCAGGTCGTGGCGGTGGGGAAGCTACTCGCCCGTCCCCTACGACAGCCCGGAGACATCAGTGAGCACACCGTTTTCACCACGTGACGACAGTGGAAATACGGGCGAAACATACGGCCGGGCGCTGCTGAACCGAGTCCTCGAGGGCGTTCCCCGAGACGAAAACCCGCTCACTTTCGCCGCCGAAATGCCTGCCCGGACTTCTCAGCTGTCGGAATGGCCCGCGTGGGCGCACCCGAGCGTCGTCCGGGCCATGCAGGAGAACGGGATCCCCCGTCCCTGGACGCACCAGGCCGCCGCCGCCGACCTGGCACATCACGGGACGAACGTCGTGGTGTCGACCGGCACCGCCTCGGGCAAGTCCCTGGCCTACCAGCTTCCGGTACTCACCACTCTGGCAACGGATCCGCGGGCGACCGCCCTTTACCTCTCACCGACCAAGGCGCTGGGAGCAGACCAGCTGCGGGCCGTGACCTCGCTCATCGACTCGGAAGTCCTGGACGCCGGGGACGACCTCCGGGGCGTGTGCCCGTGCGTGTTCGACGGCGACACCCCACTCGAAGTGCGGCACTGGGCACGGGAGAACTCGCGGTGGCTCTTCACGAACCCCGACATGCTGCACATCTCCCTCCTCCGGACCCATCAGCGATGGGCGCACTTCTTCCGGAACCTGGCCTACGTGGTGATCGACGAATGCCACTCCTACCGTGGTGTCTTCGGCTCGAATGTCGCGCTCGTGCTGCGGCGGCTCCGGCGCATCGCGGCACGGTACGGCGCCGAACCCGTCTTCGTCCTCGCGTCCGCGACGACGGCGGACCCCGGGGCGGCGGCGTCACGGCTGATCGGAGCGCCCTGCGCCGAGGTAGTGGAAGACGGTTCACCACACGGTCCCCGGACGGTCGCGCTGTGGGAACCCCCGCTCATGCGGGAGGTCACCGGGGAGAACGGAAGCCCCGTTCGACGGCCCGCCGGTTCGGAGGCCGCGCGCATCATGGCCGACCTGATGGTCGAGGGGGCCCGCACGCTCACCTTCGTGCGCTCCCGCAGGGGCGCGGAACTGACCGCGATGGCGACCAAACGCCTACTCGGGGAGATCGATCCCGAACTCTCGTCGCGAGTCGCGTCGTATCGAGCAGGGTACCTCGCCGAGGATCGGCGTGAGCTCGAGACCGCACTCGCGGACGGCACACTGCTGGGGGCGGCGACGACGAATGCGCTGGAACTCGGCGTCGACATCGCCGGCCTCGACGCCGTCGTGGTCGCCGGATTCCCCGGCACGGTAGCGTCGTTCTGGCAACAGGGAGGCCGGTCCGGGCGACGCGGCGAAGGATCGCTCGTAGTCCTGGTCGCGCGTGACGACCCTCTCGACACCTACCTCGTCCACCACCCGTCCGCGCTGCTCGACAAACCCGTCGAGGCGACCGTCACGGACCCGAGCAATCCGTACGTCCTCGGCCCGCAGTTGCTCTGCGCAGCAATGGAACTACCACTGTCCGACGCCGAGGCCGAGGCGTTCGGGGCGATCGACGTTCTCGGAAAGCTGGCCGAGCAGGGCCTGATCCGCCGGCGGGCACACGGCTGGTTCGTCACCGCCGGCACAAATCCTCATGGCGCAGTGGATATCCGGGGTGGAATCGGAACCCAGGTGGCAATTGTCGTGTCGGAATCCGGACGCATGCTCGGAACTGTCGACACGGGCCGCGCTCCCGCCACAGCACACCCCGGCGCCGTCCACATCCATCAGGGTGAGTCGTACGTCGTCGACGAACTCGACCTCGACCAGGGACTCGCGCTGGTGCACGCGGAGGACCCCGACTGGACGACGTCGGCCCGCGAGACCACCGAGATCACCGTCACCTCGGTGCTCGAGCAGAAGCAGTTCGGCGACGTCGAGGTGGCGCTCGTCGAGGTGGAGGTGACCCATCAGGTGATCGGGTACCTGCGACGGCTGCCTTCGGGCGAGGTCCTCGACGCGGTCGAACTGGACATGCCGAAGCAGACCCTCCCCACCCGCGCCGTGATGTACACCGTCACCCCGGAACTTCTGGTGCGGGCCGGTGTTCCGGCCGAACGCGTGCCCGGTTCGCTCCACGCCGCCGAACATGCCGCTATCGGGCTCCTGCCTCTCGTCGCGGTGTGCGATCGAGGCGACATCGGCGGCGTCTCGACGGCGGTGCACGCCGACACCGGACTTCCGACTGTGTTCGTCTACGACGGTCATGCAGGCGGCGCCGGATTCGCCGACCGGGGTCACGCCGAACTCACCCGCTGGCTCGGCGCGACCAGGGAAGCGATCGAATCGTGCGAATGCACGTCAGGCTGCCCGTCGTGCGTGTACTCACCGAAGTGCGGAAACGGCAACGACCCCCTCGACAAGGACGGCGCGATCCGGGTCCTGACGGCGGTATTGGACTCGCTCGGCTGACCGGGTCAGCGCAGATACAGCCGAACCGTGTCGATCACATCGCGGAGCAGGTGAATCTCCTCGCGGGTCGGCGGGACGGTGACGGTGAGATCGTCCGCGACCTTCAGCTCCCAGCCGGTCTGGGCTCGCACGTCGTCGACGGTGACCCCCTCGTGCACGCTGACCAGTTCGAGTTCGTCGAACGGGCCCTGCCGCGACAGCACCCCGAGGTTCGTGAACACCTTCGTCACCCCTCGGCCTCGAGGCATGATCCCGTCACCTGCGGCCCGGGCCCGGACGGGACTCGGCGACGTGCAGAAGTCGAGTTCCGCGGGGAAAGCGCTGGGGTCGTGTCGGCGCATCACCACGAAGATCTCGCCGGCGTTGGGCATGATCTCCACGGCGCCACCGGCACCGGGCAACCGGACCGTCGGCTTGTCCCAGTCTCCGATGATGCTGGTGTTGAGGCTGCCGTACCGGTCGATCTGGGCCGCGCCGAGGAATCCGACGTCGACGTTGCCGCCCTGCAGCACGTAGCCGAACAACGCTGACATCGACACCACCGACTCCGCGCCCGACACGACGACCGAGTCGGCGATGCCCTCGGCCATCGCGGCGGGGTGGGCGCCGCACACTCCCGATTCGTAGATCAATTCGACGTCCGGGTTACTTGTCCTCTTGGCGAGATCGACGGCGAGAGTCGGCAAGCCGACGCCGGCGAAGACGCGCCCCTTCCCGGCGAGTTCGCGGGCGGCGACGGACACGATGATCTCCGTCGCCGAGACCTCTCCGAGTGGTGCTGTGCTCATTTCCGGCTCCCGTAGTCGACTGGTTCGGAGAATCGAGGCTCGACGGCGAGGTCGTTCCAGTAGTCGCCGCCGAGTTTGTCCAGGTACTCGTCGTGATTCGCGGTGCCATGGATCCACTCCTTCAGCCACGCCTGCAGGAGTGCGGAGTCCTTGCTGATCGCGGTCCAGCGTCGGTAGAACGCGCAGTCCCGGTCGTAGTAGCCCTGCACGTAGGACGGATGCGCCCCGCGCGGACAGACGACGACGGCATCGACCGCGTGAGAAGGGATCAGCGTGCGGCTGGGGTCGGAGCGGACGACCTCGTCGTCGACGATCTCCTCGACGACCACGATCGCCTTCCCCGCGGCGTACACCGCTTCCTGCTGAACCCCGGAGATACCCCAGATCTGCACGTTGCCGTGACGGTCGGCGCGCTGCGCGTGAACGATGGTGACGTCCGGGTTCAGCGGAGGCACGACGTACACGGTGCCCTCCCCGTAGGGATCGTCGACGAGTCGAATTCGCGGGTTGAGCCGCGGAAGGTCGCTTCCGGCATAGGAGCGCAGCGGAAAGAACGGGAGGCGCGCGGCGCCCGCCTGATAGCGGCAGACCATTCCGTAGTGGCTGTACTCCTCGACCTCGAGGGCAACCGGATCGTGGTGCTCGATACGGCGTCGCAACTCGTGCAGGGATCCGGCGGATCCGCTCGCGAAGAACGAGGCCACGAGCTTGGTGACACAACCGGCGGCCACGAGTTGATCCGACACGATGTCGGGCGTCATCCGGCACAGCGTGAGGTTCTGCCGCTGCTGCCGGATGATCTCGTGCGCGGCCGCGAACGAGATGAGATGCGAGAATCCCTCGAGGCACACGGTCATGCCGTCTTCGACGTACGTTCCTATGGCTTCCGCCATGCTGACCACTTTGCTCATCGCCATGCCCTTCTCCGGAACGACGGGACGTCGCCTCGGGGCCTTCCCCACCGGATTACCGCCGTTTGACTCAATAGTGTTGACAAATCTGTTGCCGGAACTGCAATAGTTCTCCCGTGGAGATTTCTCAGATCACTGCCTTTCTCGCGGTCGCCGAGGAGTTGCACTTCGGCCGCGCCGCACAGCGCCTGCACTCGGCCCAGCCGCCGCTGAGCCGCACGATTCGGCAACTGGAAAAGCAGCTCGGGGCAACTCTTTTCGAAAGAAACACGCGGAACGTCCGGTTGACCTCCGCCGGTGAGGCACTGCTCGGCCCGGCACGCGAGATCCTGGACGCCTGCCGGCTCGCGGAAATCGCCGTCGCCGCCGCCGGGCGCGGACAGGTCGGCCGGGTCCGCATCGGCTTCGCCGGAGTCTCGTCCCACCTGCTCATCGGGCGGTGGGCGAAACTCGTCCGGCACACCCATCCGGGTATCGAATTCGTTCTGGACAGTTCCGCTTTCGCGAGCGAAGCACTGAACAAGCTCCTCGACGGAACCCTCGACATCGGTCTGGTCCGTTGGATCTTCACCCCGCCGGGCATCGCGTCTCGCGTCATCCTCAACGAGGAATTCGTGGTGGCCCTGCCCACCGACCACCCGCTCGCGGGCAGGGACGGCGTTCGCATCGAGGAACTGGCCACCGAGCCGTGGGTGACGCTGCCCGCCGATCCCGGATCGGCGCTGCGCGACTCCCTGCAGAGGGCGGCCCACGACGCCGGTTTCACGCCCCGGATCGTGCAGAGCGCCCCGGACTCGATGGCGTTGATGGCGTTGGTGTCCGCGGAGGTCGGCTGCGCGTTGACCGTCTCCTCCGTGGCCGAGAACGTGAACAACCCGGATGTCGTGTTCCTCCCGCTGGTCGGCGGTCCCAGCACCCTGCAACTGCGGATTGCGTGGCGAGCGGACGACGACAACGCCGCGTTGCGGGAAGTCCTCAGGCTGTCCGAGGAGGCATTGCCCACGCCGGAATGACCTGCGCGGTCAGGTGTGGGCTGTCGCACGGGCCTGCCCTGCACTGGGAGCGGTGTCCACCGCATCGTCCTCATCGATGTCGAGCTGCAGTTCGTCCGCGTCGGATTGCTCCGCGGTCGACAACCGGCGCGCGTCGAATCCGGTCCGGTTCAGCAACAACAGCGTGCAGACCAGGGAGACTGCGGCATAGCCGGCCGACACGAACGCAACGCCGACGATGTTTCCGGACGAGTTGAGCATCCACTGCGCCAGCACCGGGGTGCCGCCGCCGACGACCAGCGAACACAGCTGATAGGCCGCGGAAAGACCGGTGTAGCGGATGTTGGCGGGGAAAGCACGCGCGAGCACTCCGGCGATGGCGCCGTAGAACATCGAGTGCGGAATGGTCGCGAGGCACATCGCGACGACGGCAATGGCGAAGTTCTCGGTCCGGATCGCGAAGAACATTGCCGGCATCAGGACGAACTCGGGAATCACCATGATGCACATGGCTTTCCGCATGTCGATCCGGGACACCAGGACGGCGCCGAACGGCTGCACGATGAACTGGACCACGAGGGCGATGGCGATGGCGCCCAGGAACGTGCCCCGGTCGTAGCCGAGTTCGCTGGTGGCCCACGACAACGCGAAGGTGTTCTTGAAGTACGTCACCTGGGCCAGGGGCAGCGCGCCCGCACCGAGGAGGACGAGGACCCAATGTTTGCGCAGCACCTCACCGATCGGCAGTGCGACGGTCTTCTTGCGCTTCAGCACGGTCTTCATCGCGTCCGACTCTTCGAGCTTGAGACGGATGATCATGCCGACGATCACCAGGGCCGCGGAGATCAGGAACGGGATGCGCCAGCCGTAGAGCACGAACGCCGGGGTGGGCATGGCGGAGAGCAGGAAGAACGCCATCGTCGCCAGGAGGTTTCCGGCGGGCGATCCCTGCTGGGCGAACGCCGAGTACAGAATCCCCTTCCCCTTGGGTGCGTTCTCACTGGCGATCAGGACCGCCCCGCCCCATTCACCGCCCACTGCCACACCCTGGACGACCCGGAGGAACACCAGGGCAGCGGGCGCCCATATTCCGATCTGCGCGTAGGAGGGCAGGAGTCCGATTCCGACGGTGGCGGTGCCCATCATCATGAGCGTGATGACCAGTGTGTTCTTCCGACCGATCTTGTCGCCGAGATGGCCGAAGACGATACCGCCGATGGGACGGGCGAGGAACCCGGCCCACAGCGTGACGAACGCGAGGAGCGTTCCCATGCCCGCCGGCAGGGTGTCGGAGAAGAACACCTGACCGAAGACCAGCGCCGACGCAGTGCCGTAGATGTAGAAGTCGTACCACTCGATCGTGGTGCCGATGAACGAGGCGATACCCGCCCTCCGCGCCTTTGTCTCTGCCTCGGTCCGCTTCGGTGGTGCCGTGGTCATGTAATGCCCTCTCTCGCCAAAGGGAGTGGTGTGGATGAAAACCAGCTCGCATCAGTGAGACTCGCATCACAGGATCCATGCCGTCCAATACTTCCTGAGCGGCGGATTATTCCGAATCTGGTCATAGTTGCCGAAACCTCCGACACGCTGGCGTGATGCGAGTCACCGGCCCGCCTCTTCGCTTCGATGTCACTCCGCGGGACCTGCCCTCGCCACGGCGCGGGCATCCCGGACACCCAGCGAGGACAGAAGCACGGGTGCGGTGACCGCGACCTCGACGTCCCAGTCGTCGACCTCACAGGACACGACTTCGGTGCGCATTCGCCCCGCGACCTCCCAGGCCGCGGCACACGCCGCGTCGGTGCCGCGGTCCAGCCCGACGGCCGCGGCGAGGGCGGCCAGATCTGCGGCGGACTGCGCCCGGTGCCGCACCGACACCGCCGAGCCGACGTGCACCAGCATCGCCGTGAGCACCACCAGCGCCGCGAGCGCACAGCACGCCGTCACGGTCACGGAACCGCGATCGTCGCTGATCCCCGAACTCACCGCCCTCCCCCGCTCCACCCCGGCACCGTGGGTTCGAGAACCGCCACCGCCTCCGCGGAGATGTTCACGAGCGGAAGGAGTGGACTGCGTGCCCGCACGGTCGCGACGACGAACTCCCCCTCGGTTCGAACCGACACGTCGGCGCCGTCGGGTGCCACCTTCGCCGCCGTGGAGATCGCCGACTCGCGATCTCCACGGGCAGCGAGCCGTGCTGCCTCGCGGGCCGAGTCGACGCACCGGACGTGCAGTGTCGCCGCGGTGATCGCGCCGACACACAGCACGACCACCGCCACGATCGACGCGATCGCGATGGCAGCCTCGACCGTCACGCCGCCGGCCTCGGACCGGCGCAGGTTCTCGGCAGCACTCATCACACCGCGGTGTTCAGCGCTTTGTCGATGATGTTCGTCAACGCCGTGACGATGCTGTCGCCGGTGACGACCGAATACAGCACGGCGCCGAAGGCCGCGGCCGCGATGGTGCCGATGGCGTACTCCGCCGTCGACATGCCGTCCTCGTCCGTCGCGAGCAGCGTCAAGCGAGCGGTCAATGCTCGAACTTCCGCCAAGGCCCGGATTCCGTGTCCCATGGTGTTCCCCCTTCAGAGTGTCCGGCGCAGCGGTTCTGCGCCGGAAGTGTCGATGTGTCACAACAGCCCGCCGTCCAACACCCGCGAGGCAAGCCCGACGACGACCGGGATGATGCCGAGGCAGATGAATGCCGGCAGGAAGCACAGCCCGAGGGGGCCACTGATCAGCACGCCTGCGCGTTCGGCCGACGCCGCCGCCAGATGCTCGACCTGGATCCGGCCGTCGGCGGCAAGTTCCGTCATGGAACCGGCGAGCGACGATCCCGATGCGGCCGACCGGCGCGCCATGCGGGCGAGCGATTCGGTGGCCGGGTCCGACGCGGCCGCCTCCCACGCCGTCGCCGCATCCGCCCCCAGCGACAGCAGGTCCGCGGCGCGGCGCAGCGATTCCGCCAGCGGCGCCGGCGCCGTCCGCGACACGGCCTGCGCCGCGGTCGCGACGGGCAGCCCGGCGCGCAGACACGCTGCCAGGAGGTCGAAGGTCGCGGCGATCGCGAGCGGGTCCTCGCGGCGCGTGGTGTCGTCGACCGCGGACGCCGCATCACCCGGGCCGCGACCGCCGTTGCCGCGCAGTCGCTGTACCGGCGCTCTGGGTGCGGGCAGCACCAGTACGGTGCCGGCGAGGAGAAGTACCGCGCACCAGATCATCCCGTCACACGTCCGGTGATCCGGTCGGTCCACAACAGGCCCGCGCACACCAGCCCCGCACCGAGCAGCAACAGGATTCCGCCCACACCACCGCCGAACAGCACCGTCAGAGGTGCCGCCTCCATCATCTGGCCGAGACCGACACCCAGCAGCGGCAGCCCGGCGAGTACGGTCGCCGTCGCCCTCGCGCCGGCCAGCGAGGCCTCCGTTCGCTGACGGAAGCGGCTGCGTCCCAACAGGTCCGTCCGTGCAGCCTCGAGCAGTTCCGCCAGTGCGAGACCGTGCGCGTCGGCCACCGCCCAGATATCGGCGATCCGCCCCAACTCGGTACCGACACGGGAGTCCGCGATCCGGAACCCGTCCGCGGCCGATCCTCCGAGCCGCGAGCGCGCCGACGCGGCCCGGAATGCCGCCGCCACACTGCCTGCCGACTCGTCGGCCGCCGTCTGGCATGCGGCAGCCGGATGGGCACCCACCCGAAGTTCCGCCGTCACCACCTCGAGACTCGACAGTACGACACGTAGATCGGCATCCTTCGCTTTCGCCGCCCTGCGTCGCGCCGACCTGAAACGCATAGTTGCACAGACGATCGTCGCGGCGAGGACCGCGCAGAGCCCGCCCACTTCGTACACGATCGGAATGCCGGCGAGCGCCGCCGGAACCACCCAGGGCAGACGCAACCGGGGACGGGGACCTTCCCTGCCCGTCACCGCGAGCAACCGGGGCCGCGATCTCGCGGACGGCACCGCCAGCACCGCGCAGGCGAGGACCACCAGACCGGCGATCACGACGGCACCACCGTCCCCGAGTCCACCGGTCCACGCCGAGAACACAAGTGGCGGAGCCGGTCCACCGCCGGACCCTCACCGGTGTCGTGGCTCCAGGCGGGCACGATCGTGACGCGCCCGTGTTCGTCGCGAGTGACGACACCGATCTGCGTCAGCCGCCGCGCCCCGCTCGACGACCGGTGGACGTGCAGGACCACCTGCACGGCGGCGGCCAGTTGACTGTGCAGCGCCGCGCGGTCCATTCCGCCCAGTGCCGCGAGCGCTTCGAGCCGCGCCGGAACCTCCTCGGGCGAGTTGGCGTGCACCGTTCCGGCACCGCCGTCGTGACCCGTGTTGAGCGCCGTCAGCAGGTCGACGACCTCGGCGCCGCGAACCTCGCCGACGACGATCCGGTCGGGTCGCATACGCAGTGATTGCCGGACGAGGTCCCGGACGGTGACCTCACCCACGCCCTCGACGTTGGGTGCCCGGGCCACGAGCCGGACCACGTGCGGGTGCGTCGGCGCCAACTCCGCGGCATCCTCCACGCACACGATCCGTTCCGCCGGGTCCACCGCCCCCAGCAATGCGGCCAGTAGCGTGGTCTTGCCTGCACCGGTGCCGCCGGTGACCAGGAAGGCGAGCCGTGCCTGCACGATCGTCATCAGCAGGTCGTGGGCTTCCGCGGCCACGGCACCGCCCGCGACGAGCGCGCCGAGCCCCTGGGTGGCCGGGCGCAGCACCCGCAGCGACAGGCAGGTACCGCCCTGGGCCACGGGAGCGAGGACGGCATGCAGCCGCACACCGAACGAACCGTTCCCGACGTCCCTCAGCCTTCCGTCGACCCACGGCTGAGCGTCGTCGAGGCGGCGTCCGGCGGACAGCGCGAGCCGTTGCGCGAGCCGGCGCACCGCCGCCTCGTCGGTGAACCGGACGGCTGCGCGTTCGAGCCCGCGGCCTCGATCGACCCACACACGGTCGGGCGCGGTGACGAGCACGTCCGCGACTCCCGGTTCCGTCAGCAACGACTCGAGTGGGCCGGCGCCGGTGAGTTCGGTCATGAGCACCCGCAGCGCCCCGAGCAGATCGGTGTCGCCGAGCACGCCACCGGACTCGGTGCGGATGGCGGCGGCGACCGTCGCCGGCGTCGGCTCGCCGGACGTGTGCGCGAGACGTTCGCGCACCCGGTCGAGGAGATCTTGTGTGACGAGGGAACTCATGCCGCCCACTCCCGCGACCGCGGTCTGCTGCCGACCGTGTCGAGGACCGCCTCGGCCGCGGCGCCCAGCGGGGAGCGCCTGCCCGGCCTCAGTCCGCCGTGTTCGAGCATTCCGGTGAGCGCCCGCTCGGCGCGCATCGACGCGATCAGCGGCAGGTCGAGAACCTCCGCGACGTCCGCGCCGCGGAGCCCACCGGGTGCCGGGCCGCGAACCACGAGTCCCTGGTTGGGGTTCCTCTCGGTGATCCACTGCGACACCTTCCCCGCGGCGATGCAGGCCCGGACGGTCGCGGGCACGACCAGAACCACCAGATCGGCGAGTTCGAGGACGGTTTCCGTGACCGGGCCGGGGAACCGCGACACGTCGCACACGACCAGATCGCCGGCATGGCGGCCTGCATCGGTGACCGCACGGACCGCGGCCGCTGTCGGTCCGGCGCCGTGCCCCGTCCTGCTGCAGGCGAGCACCCGCAGCCGCTCGCCGCGGGCGGGGAGGGCGTCCCGGAGCGCGCCCGAGGAGATCCGGCCGCCCTCGATCGACAGACCCGACCATCGCAGTCCGGGCACGTCCTCGATGCCCAGCAATACGTCGAGGCCGGACCCCCACGAGTCGGTGTCGAGCAGAAGGGCCGGCTGCGGCCGCGACGCGGCGGTGAGGGCGGTGGCCGCTGCCAGCGTGGAGGCGCCCGCACCGCCGCATCCGCCGACGACGGCGACGACGGTGCCGTCCGCGTCGGGACGCTGGGGTTGCTCGCCGAGCACGGCGACCAGCGCGGACTCGTCCTCGGGTACTGCGAGCACGTGTTCCGCCCCGACCGCGGTGGCGATCCGCCACTCGTCGATGCCCGGCGGCCCGTCGCACAGCAGCACCACCCGGCGCCGGCGTGGGAGCCGGTTGCGGCACGCGGCGGCTGCGCGTGCGTCGAGCACGACGATCGGGGCGCTTCCCCAGACGTGCCGGGCGTCGGCGACGTCGACCTCGTTCAGCGCCCGGTCGGCCGCTGCCGCCACGCGCCTGATGCTGTGCAGCAATGCCGGGTCGTCGACCAGAACCAGCACTTCACCCCCGCCTTCTGCGTCCATGCAGCGAGCGTGCCCGCTGCCGGAGACTGCCGGAAGGGGCTCGGCTCGAACTGTGGACAACTTCGGCCCTGTGGATAGAAACTGGTACCAGCGCACCAATTTCACGGGTTCGAGCCGAGGAGTGCGGTAGACCCGCCGCAGACAGAGGACGACCCTCGCCAGGGGGGGAGGAGGCGAGGGTCGTCAGTGTTCAGCCCCGGGGGGTCGGGCTGAACATCGTCCGGATCAAATCCGGACATCAGCAATACTACACCTCCCCCGATCAGTATTTGCAAGTTCAACTGTTGAACGTTCCGTCGTGTCGATAGTGCCGAAAGACCCTTCCTCGGCCCCTTCGTACGAGCCCCCACCCCACTCGAAGTCCGCATATCCTTGGAAATTGTGACCGCGAAGCCACAGAGAAGTGCCAAGACAGGTCGACACACCGAGACAGGTCGGGTTGCCGCATTCTTCGACCTCGACAAGACGATCATCGCGAAATCCAGCACCCTCGCGTTCAGCAGACCGTTCTTCGACCAGGGCCTGATCAACCGCCGATCGGTTCTCAAGAGCAGTTACGCGCAGTTTCTGTTCCTGCTGTCGGGCGCGGACCACGATCAGATGGAGCGGATGCGCGCCTACCTCACGAGCATGTGCGCGGGCTGGAACGTGGACCAGGTCCGGTCCGTGGTCGCCGAAACCCTCCACGACATCGTGGACCCTCTGGTGTTCGCGGAGGCCGCCGACCTCATCGCGGACCACAAGTTGCGGGGCCACGACGTCATCGTGGTGTCGGCGTCGGGCGAGGAGGTGGTGGCGCCGATCGCCGAAGCTCTCGGGGCCACGCGCAGCACCGCCACCCGCATGGCGGTCGCGGACGGGCTCTACACCGGCGAGGTGGAGTTCTACTGCTACGGCGAAGGCAAAGTGGACGCGATGCGGCAACTGGCCGACGAATACCACTACGACCTGTCGGCATGCTACGCCTACTCCGACTCCGTGACCGATCTCCCGATGCTGACCGCAGTCGGCCACCCGACGGCGGTCAACCCGGACCGGGCTTTACGGAAGGCTGCGGCCGGAAACGGTTGGCCCATATTGACTTTCTCGAATCCGGTCTCCCTCCGGGCACGCCTCCAGGCGCCGTCCGCGACCACCGTCGTGACCACGGCGGCGGTGAGCGTCGGGGCCCTGGTCGCGGGCGCGTTCACGTATGGAGTGTTGCGCCGCAAGCGCTGACCGCCGCAACCCGCGACACGGTCACAAACCGAATTTGATACTTGCTGTGAGGGGGGTCACGGGGTACAAAGGAGTTACGGAAGAACGGAAGGCCAAGGTCGACCCAGAAGAGAAGGATCGATCTCCCGACCAGGATTCCCAGCACGGGCACTAGGTACCCACGCGAAGCATAAGCCACTATAAGGGCAGAAGCGTTGTGGGCCTGCGAGACTCGAGTCTTCACCGGCAAGGACCCTGCACAGGTTGCAAGGACGACCCGACGATATTCGGACTCTCGCCGAGGCCACCCACACAACCCACCTTGCACGCTTGGTAACCGGTTGTCCGTGCTAACGGGCGGCGAAGTCGACACCAGTCGGCAGCGCCGCCCGTTTCACATGTTCGGGAACTTGTTGCAGCGCAGGGTATTTCGACTAACTCGTCGCGGCCTCCGCGATCGACGTGGCCTCCCGGGCTCCGGCCTCCAGAGCGCCACAGCAGAGGACGACCCAGCTGCCGACACCCTCCGGCTCGCCCGACGCGAACGCGGCCGCCCCGTTGCGGTACGCCTGCTGCCGGCGCAACCAGCTGACCTCCGGGACCCCGAGATTGTGGGGATCGAGCCCGCTCGCCACGGAAACCAGGCGTGACGCGGCGCGCGCGACGATACCGTCGCCGACCCCGAACGGCTTCAGCGTCAACAATTCCCCGTGCACCACGGCCGCCAGAACCGGCGCGGGCGCAGCCGTTCCCCCCGTCACGAGCTGGGCGAGACCGTCGAGCCGCTCCGCGACGCCGGACCCGGCACGCGGCCTGCCGAGCAATTCCTGATCCTCCACGAGGTCGGCCGCGGCCAGCAGATGAAGCCGCGCGAGGGCCTGCAGCGGTGCCCGCTGCCAGGTGGACTGCAGAAGTGTGAGGGCGTCACCGTCGAGGGCCTGCCCGACCCGCAGCGCCCCCGACAGAATCGGGTCGCCTGCCTCGCCGGGCGCGGGCAACTCGGTGCTGCCGCCGTCCAGCGACGCCGAGGCGCGGGCCGCCCGGACCGCCGCCTCGGCCGCCGTGGTCGGCCAGCCGCGCCGGTTGGTCTTGTGGCGGTGAACCGCACCGAGCGCGTCGCGCGCACGGTCCGCGGCTTCGCGGACGCCGGGAAGGTCGACGAGGGGCTGCAACGGGTCGCTCACGTACCGGAACGCTACCCGGCGCCGTCCCGGGTCAGGCGCCGAGCCGGATCGATCCGCCGGGAATCGCGTCCAGCAGCTTCCGTGTGTACTCCTCCTTCGGTGATGTGAAGACCTCGTCCGTGGTCGCTTTCTCCACGATCGCGCCGGTGGACATGACGAGCACGTCGTCGGCGATCTGCCGCACCACCGCCAGGTCGTGGGTGATGAACAGGTACGTCAGCCCCAGCTCCGCCTGCAGGTCGTTCAGCAGGGTCAGGATCTGGTCCTGGACCAGCACGTCGAGCGCCGACACCGCCTCGTCGCACACCACCATCTCCGGCTGCAGCGCCAGCGCCCGGGCGATCGCCACCCGCTGCCGCTGGCCACCGGACAGCTCGTTCGGGAACCTCCGCATCACCGAAGCCGGCAGGGCCACCTTGTCCAGCAGGTCGCGTACCCGCGCTTCCCGCTCCGCCTTCGTCCCCACCTTGTGGGTGCGGAGGGGCTCCTCGACGGTGCGGAAGATCGAGTACATCGGGTCGAGCGTGCCGTACGGATTCTGGAAGATCGGCTGCACCCGGCGGCGGAACGCAAGCGTCTCCCGGCGGTCCAGCGTCGCGACGTCCTTGCCGTCGAACACGACATTCCCCGACGTCGGCGCGAGAAGTCCGAGGACCATCTGCGCGACCGTCGACTTGCCCGACCCCGACTCGCCGACGATGGCCGTGGTCGTTCCACGTCGGACCGCGAACGAGACGTCGTCGACCGCGGTGAAGTCGGTGGACTTCCGTAGCCCGTGCCGGATCTTGAACACCTTGGTCAGCCCGGTGGCGACGACCACGTCGTCGGTGGCCTTGCCGAACTCGACGCCGATCTCGCCGTGCTGTTCGGCCTCGCCGACCACCTCGAGGGCGTGCTCCCGGATGTCCGCCCGGGCCAGCGAAGAACTCCGGCGTTGCGACGCCAGCGACGGCGCCGCGGCCACCAGCTTCCGGGTGTACGGGTGGCGCGGCCGCTGCAGGATCTCCAGCGCCGGCCCTGCCTCGACCACCCGCCCCTTGCTCATGACGATCAGGTGCTCGGCCCGCTCGGCGGCCAGGCCGAGGTCGTGGGTGATGAGGAGCACCGCGGTGCCCAGCTCGTTGGTGAGACCGTCCAGATGGTCGAGGATCTGGCGTTGGACCGTGACGTCGAGTGCCGACGTGGGCTCGTCCGCGATCAGCAGTTGCGGGCGGGCCGACAGTCCGATGGCGATGAGGGCGCGCTGCCGCATGCCGCCGGAGAACTCGTGCGGATACTGGCCCAGGCGGTCCTCCGCGTCGGCGAGTCCGGCCTCCTCGAGCAGCTCGGCGGCACGCGCCTTCGCGGCCTTGCCCTTCGCGATCCCGTTGGCTTCCAACGCCTCCTCGATCTGGAAGCCGACCTTCCACACCGGGTTGAGGTTGGACATCGGGTCCTGCGGGACGAGGCCGATCTTCTGACCGCGCAGCGCGACGAACTCGCGCTCGGACGCCTCCGCGAGGTCCTGCCCCTCGAACAGGATCCGGCCGCCGGTCACCTTTCCCGTCCCGGGCAGCAGGTTGATGATCGCGTGCGCGGTCGTGGACTTGCCCGAACCGGACTCGCCGACGATCGCCACCGTCTGCCCCGGATACACCGTGAGGCTGACACCGCGCACTGCGGGCACGAGCCCGGAATGCGACTGGAACGACACTTCCAGGTCCCGGATCTCGAGCAGCGGCACCTCGTCGGCCGAATTCTGTGTTCCGGCTGGTTCGTTCGTGGACACCCCGCTCACCTCTTCCTGGCCTTGGGATCGAGCGCGTCCCGCAGAGCGTCGCCCATCATGATGAACCCGAGCACCGTGATCGCCAGCGCGGTCGCCGGATAGAACAGGATCGGCGACCCCTGACGCAGCGTGACCTGGGCGGTGCTGATGTCTCCGCCCCACGAGATCTCGGTGGACGGCAGACCGATACCGAGGAACGACAGCGTCGCCTCGGCCACGATGTAGATGCCGAGCGAGATGGTCGCGATCACGATGATCGGGGCGAGGGAGTTGGGCAGCACGTGCCGGACGAGGGTGCGCATGTTCGACACCCCGAGCGCCCGCGACGCCATCACGTAGTCGTTGTTCTTCGCCGAGATCACCGAGCCGCGAGCGATTCTCGCCATCTGAGGCCAGCCGAACAGGGCGAGGACGACGATCAGCGTCCAGATGGTGCGGTTGGCGAACAGTTGCATCAGGACGATCGCGGCGAGGATGAGCGGGATGCCGAAGAAGATATCGGCGACCCGGGACAGCAGCGAGTCGGCCCAGCCGCCGTAGTACCCGGCGACCGCACCGAACACCACGCCCACGACGAGCACGACCGACGTGACCCCGACACCCACCAGCACCGACGCCCGCGCCCCGTAGATCGTGCGGGAATAGATGTCGCAGCCCTGCTTGTCGAATCCGAACCAGTGCCCCGACGACGGCCCCTGCATGCTGAACGCGAGATCGCAGAACCTGGGATCGGTGCCGGTGAACAGACCGGGGAAAGCCGCAACGGCGATCACCACCACGATGATCACCGTGGCGACCAGGAACAGCGGACGTTTGCGGAGGTCCCGCCACGCATCCGACCACATGCTCGTCGGCGGCTGGTCGATGTGGACGGCGTCGGTCTCTCCCGGCGCCGCCACTTCTTCGGGTGCCACGAAATGCGCCTGCCGGGTCTTCCGGTCGCCCGTCCGGGGCGACTCGTTCTCCACTTTCTCAGACATAGCGAATCCTCGGGTCGAGCGCGGCGTACAGGAGGTCGACGAGCAGGTTGGCGAGCAGATAGATGACGATCAGCACCGTCACGAAGGACACCACCGTCGGCGCCTCACCGCGGGTGACCGCCTGATAGATCGTGCCGCCGACACCGTTGATGTTGAAGATGCCCTCCGTGACGATCGCACCGCCCATCAGGGTGGCGAGGTCGGCGCCGAGGAACGTGACCACCGGGATCAGCGAGTTCCGCAGCACGTGCACCTGCACCACACGGCGCCGCGAAAGGCCCTTGGCCGTCGCGGTTCTCACGTAGTCGGTGGTGAGGTTCTCGGCGACCGACGTACGGGTGAGCCGGAGTACGTACGCGAACGACACCGACCCGAGGACGAACGCGGGCAGCAGCAGATTCTTGAAACTGGTGTTGCCCCCGACCGTCGGCGGCACCAGCCCCCATTTCACGCCGACGAAGAACTGGGCCAGGAAACCGATGACGAAGATCGGGATCGCGATGATCACCAGGCTCACGAGGAGGACGGAACTGTCGAAGATGCCGCCCTTGCGGAGTCCGGCCCACAGGCCGAAGCCGACCCCGAAGATCCCCTCGATGGCGAGTGCCATCAGGGACAACTTGATGGTGATCGGGAATGCCTGCGCCAGAACCTCACTGACGGGGCGGCCGGAGAAGGACGTACCGAAGTCGAGGGTGAAAATGCCCTTCAGATACAGGAGGTACTGCGTCAGGAACGGCTCGTCGAGGTGGTATCGCTCACGGAGTTGGGCCGCCACCGCGGGGCTGAGTGCCTTGTCGCCGGCCAGCGCGGCGATCGGGTCTCCGGGCAGCAGGAACACCATCGCGTAGATCAGGAACGTGGCCCCGAGGAACACGGGGATCATCTGGAGCAAACGGCGACCGACGTACCAGAGCATCGGATCACCTCCTATTCGTCGGGAGCAGTGACGTCAGGAATCCGTAGCCTCGGCTCGTACTCCCGGGTGGGGCCGCGAACTGACAGCTCGCGGCCCCACCCGTCGTCGAAGAATCTCCGGTGCGTCAGTTCTTCTCGATGTCGGAGTACATCGGGATGCCCTTCCAATCGATGACCACGTTCGACACGTTCTCCGACCAGCCGCTGGCGGCGTTGCGGTACCACGTCGGGACGGCGGGCAGGTCGCGTAGGAGCACTTCCTGCGCCTGGTTCAGCAGTTCCTGGGCCTTGTCGGGATCGACCTCACCCGCGGAGGCACGCAGCAGCCGGTCGAACTCGGGGTTCGAGTAGTCGCCGTCGTTGGAGCTGCCGCCGGTCTGGTAGTTCTGCGCGAGGAAGCCGTACTGCTGCGGGTAGTCGCCCTGCCACCCCGAACGGAACGCGCTGGGGATGGTGCGGTTGGTGGCCTCGGTACGGATCTGCGCGAAAGTGGGGTACTCCTTGCCCTTCGCATCGATACCGAGGGTATTGCGGATGTTGTTGGCGGTGGCGTCGACCCATTCCTTGTGGCCGCCGTCGCCGTTATACGCGATCTCGAAACTGCCCGACCACGGGGCGATGGCGTCGGCCTGGGCCCACAGCCTCTTCGCCGCCTCCGGGTCGTACTTCAGGTTGCCGTTGCCGACGAGCGAATCCGACCAGCCCTCGATGGCGGGGCTGGTGAAGTCGAGCGCGGGGGTGCGGGTGTTGTTGTAGATCTGCTGGGTGATCTGGTCGCGGTTGATCGCCATCGAGATGGCCTGGCGGCGCAGCGTGCCCTCCTCACCGCTGAAGTGCGGCAGCCGGCCCGGGATCGTGAACGTCTCGATGGTCGCGGACGGCTGATTCACGGTGCGGCCCGGCAGGTCGGTCTCGAACGTGGTCACCGCGCTCGGCGGCACCTGGTCGAGGACGTCGACGTTGCCCGCGAGCAGATCCGTGTACGCCGTGTCGAGGCTGTTGTACATGACGAAGTCGACGCCGGCGTTCTTCGGCTTACGGTTGCCGTTGTAGTCGGGGTTCACGACGGTGTCGATCCGGACGTTGTGCTGCCACGCTCCGGGGCCGGACATCATGTACGGACCGTTGCCGACGGGATTCTCACCGAACGCCGCCATGTCCTGGTACGCCACCGCAGGCAACGGGTAGTACGCGGCGAACCCGAGGCGGTCCGGGAAGGCCGACTCGGGCTGTTTCAGTTCGATCGTGAACGTGGAGTCGTCGACCACCTTCAGTCCCGACATGGTCTGCACCGTCGGGTTCTCGGCGGCCACCTCGTCGTAGCCCTGGATCGGGTCGAAGAAGGACGCTTGGATCTGCGCATTCGTGGACAGCGCGCCGTAATTCCAGGCGTCGACGAAGGAGGCCGCCGTGACCGGCGTGCCGTCCGTGAACGTCCAGCCGTCCTTCAGCTTCACGGTGAAGTTCTTGCCGTCCGTCGTCTCGATCGACTCGGCGACCTCGTTGTTCACCCCGCCGTCGGAGTCGTAGGAGACGAGCCCCGCGAACAGTGAGTCGACGACGCGGCCGCCCTGATTCTCGCTCGTATTGGTGGGAATCAACGGATTCTGCGGTTCACTTGCCCAGGCGTTGACGATTCCGCTACCACCCCCGCTCGTCGAATCACCGGACGAGCAGGCGGACAGCATCCCTGCTGCCAGGCCGACCGCCACAACGGCGGTTGCCACACGTGTGATGCGCAAAGCGTTCCTCCCAGATCTGCGTGGTTCCGGGCAGCGGCTCCGGGCGCAGCCCGAATGATGGGATGACGATAAGTCAAGGTTTCAATCTGTGTAGCCACGACGGGCGAAACTCGTGCAATCGGCACCTGATCGAAACATCGTGGGCGCAGGGGTCTCCACTCGTCGCACCCGATCGCCGTCCGTCGCGTCCAGTCGACCGATCGTCGCAGAATATGGGCATGCAACCCTCTGCAACGGTGCGCTCGGGAGACCATGTGACTACCCTCACACGTGCTAGAAGTGCCGAATTCGAGACTGGAAAGAAGGCCGGGCCACAATGACCAGTGCAGCACAGGCGAGCGGAGCGACGGAGAAGTCGGAACATTCTGATTCCGTCCCGCAGGTGTATCCGCCGAGCCCCGAGTTCACCGCCACGGCGAACGCCGGCCCCGAGCTTCAGGCTGCCGCCGACGAAGACCGTCTCGCATTCTGGGCGAAGCAGGCCGAGCGCCTGCACTGGCACGCCCCGTTCTCCGAGGTCCTCGACTGGTCCGACGCGCCCGTCGCGAAGTGGTTCGTGAACGGACGGCTCAACGTCGCCTACAACTGCGTCGACCGCCACGTCCTCGCCGGCAACGGCGACCGCGTCGCCATCCACTTCGAGGGCGAACCGGGCGACACCCGCGACCTGACCTACAACGACCTGCTCGCCGAAGTCAGCAAGGCCGCCAACACCTTCAGCGACCTCGGACTCGTCGCCGGCGACCGCGTCGCGATCTACATGCCGATGATCCCCGAGGCCATCGTCACCATGCTCGCCTGCGCCCGTCTCGGCCTGACCCATTCGGTGGTGTTCGCCGGCTTCTCCGCCAGCGCCCTGCGCTCGCGCATCGACGACGCCGAAGCCAAGCTCGTCGTCACCGTCGACGGACAGTGGCGCCGCGGCCAGGCCGCACCCCTCAAGCCCGCCGTCGACGAAGCGGTGGACGGCGCCGAGTCCGTCAAGCACGTGCTCGTCGTCAAGCGCACCGGCATCGACGTCGACACCACCGAGGGTCGTGACCTGTGGTGGCACGAGACCGTCGAGAAGGCGGAGGGCACCCATCAGGCGCAGCCGTTCGACTCCGAGCACCCGCTGTTCATCCTGTACACCTCCGGCACCACCGGAAAGCCCAAGGGCATCATCCACACCTCCGGCGGCTACCTCACCCAGGCGTCGTACACCCACCACAACGTGTTCGACCACAAGGCCGGGCAGGACGTGTACTGGTGCACCGCCGACATCGGCTGGGTCACCGGCCACAGCTACATCGTCTACGGGCCACTCTCGAACGGCGTCACCCAGGTGGTCTACGAGGGCACCCCGAACTCCCCCGACGAACACCGCCACTTCCAGATCATCGAGAAATACCGCGTCAGCATCTACTACACCGCACCCACCCTGGTGCGCACCTTCATGAAGTGGGGCCGCGACATTCCCGACGCCCACGACCTGTCCTCGATCCGGCTCCTCGGCTCGGTCGGCGAACCGATCAACCCCGAGGCCTGGAAGTGGTTCCGCGAGGTGATCGGCGGAAACACGGCCCCGATCGTCGACACCTGGTGGCAGACCGAGACCGGCGCGATCATGATCTCCCCGCTCCCCGGAATCACCGCCACCAAACCCGGATCCGCGATGGCACCCCTGCCCGGCATCTCCGCGAAGATCGTCGACGACGACGCCAACGAACTCGGCGCCGGCGGCTCCGGCTACCTCGTGCTCGACAAGCCGTGGCCGGCGATGCTCCGCGGCATCTGGGGCGACATGGACCGCTACCGCGAAACCTACTGGTCCCGCTACCTAGAGCAGGGCTGGTACTTCGCCGGCGACGGCGCCAAGTACGACGAGGACGGCGCACTGTGGGTCCTCGGCCGCGTGGACGACGTCATGAACGTCTCCGGACACCGCATCTCCACCTCCGAGGTCGAATCCGCCCTCGTCGGGCACCACGGTGTCGCCGAAGCCGCCGTCGTCGGCGCCGCGGACGAGACCACCGGCCAGGGCATCGTCGCGTTCGTCATCCTCCGCGAGGGTGTCGAGAACACCGGCGACACCCTCATCGCCGAACTCAAGGCCGAAGTGTCCCGGGAGATCAGCCCGATCGCCAAGCCCCGCCAGATCACGATCGTCCCCGAACTCCCCAAGACGAGGTCGGGCAAGATCATGCGACGCCTGCTCAAGGACATCGCCGAAGGCCGCGACCTCGGCGACACCTCCACGCTCGTCGACCCCAAGGTCTTCGACGCGATCCGCGGCAAGTAGGGCGCTCCGCGCCCCGTGAGTGGTTGACGAGTCCCTGCACTCCTCAACCACTCACGGGCGGCGAAGCCGCCACAGCGTCTGCTCCTCGCCGATACCCTTCAGACCGGTCGTGAAGACGTCGCACCGGTAGTCCGATTCCGCCAGCAACGGCGCCACCTCCGGGTCGTCGTGAACGGCCCGGGACAGGACGATGTCGCCGCCCGCCGCACACCCCTGCACCCGCGCCGCCAAGTTGACGGTCGCGCCGAAGTAGTCGATCCGGCCGTCGTTGTCGATCATCACGGCGGGCCCCTGATGCAGCCCGACCTTCAACGCCACCGAGTCGTCGTCACCGAGGTGCCCGCGACGGAAATCGTCCCAGCCGGACTGCATCGACGCCGCCGCCGACCAGGCCTCCCTCGCATCGGCGAACGTCGCCATCACCGCGTCGCCCATCTGCTTCACCACCCCGCCGTTCTCGCGCACCACGGCGTCACGCAGGTAGCGGAAATGGCTCTGCACGAACGCGAACGCCCGGACGTCCCCGATGCGCTCGTACAGGGCGGTCGAACCGCTCAGATCCGTGAACAGCACCGCCAGGTTCGCTATCCCGATCTCGTCGCCGGGCGCCACCCCCTGATCCGGGAACAGGTCCTGGAAACCGTCGAGCGACGTGACGAGCGCGCCGGTCGCCGCGGCGTCCTTCCACCGCTCCCGCTCGACCACCACCAGCGCCTCGCCGGGGAGCCGGTTGTCGACCTCCAGCCGGATCGCCCCGCCGATGTCGGGCGAACCAAGCACCCGGAGTTCGCCGGGCCCGCACTCGACCCGCAGCGTTCCACCGGCAGAGCCGACCTCGCAAGCCACCGGGGCACCCACCTGATAGCACCGGAGCCGCAACCATCCCGGGTCGACTTCGAGCCGCTCGGAACGCTGCTCGCCCGGCTCGAGCCGCAACTGCGCCACCGCCGACGGGGAATTCGCCGGACCACCGATGCAGTACCGGGCCCGCTCCGCCCGGCGGACGGCCGGGTTGACGTCGAAGCGGATCTCCACCGACCGTGCCAGGTCGGTGTCGAAGGCAATGTCGCAGGTGTCGCAGTGGACGCGGCTCGCCAGTTGTCGAATCCGGCCGGCGTCCTCGCGGACCGTCCGGCAGACCGGACACAGCACGCTCCAGCTCAGGTCCAGCAGGCCGCAGTCCGCGGCGTGGAGGAAGACGTACAGCAGTTGCATCCGATCGACACCCCAGCGGTCCGCCAGCTCGAACGGTCGCATGCCCGTCACCTCCAGGTCGGACGCGGTCCGCAGGTGGGATTCCAAGCGCCCGATCAGGTTCGGGGCATCGTGCGATCGGGACAGCTGTGCCGTGCGGAGTTCCAGCCGGCCGGCGTCGAGTTGCTCCGGCGGCGGCAGCGCGGGCACGGCATGCGTCTGCGGGTCGCGGATGTGGAGTTCCAACGCCCGCGCGAGCGCCACCGTCTTCCGGATGCCCGTGCGCGCCAGCAGGGTTCGCGCCACGATCGCCCCGAACCAGGTACGCGGGACGATCCGGGCGAACACCTCGACGTCGGTCCCGTCGGCGGCCGGGCGAAGCCGGACACCCGTGGAGACCTCCGCGAGCGGACCGCGGGAGAACCGACGAAGGACCTGGTAGAAGCGGCCCTCGATCCACTCGAACGGGAACTCCTCGTACCGCACCCGCCGCCCGTACGAACGGGTCTCCGCCGAATAGTGTCCCTTGCGCCGCCGGTCCAGCATCGGAGCGAAGTGCACCGGTGACAGATCGATGTTGCGGTTGAGCCGATCGGTATCGGCGAGGAACGACCACAGATCCTGCTTCGGCAGCCGGATCCGGGCCGTCCTGGACAGCAGCACGGCTTTCGCCATGCAAGAACTATAGGCGTAGCCCGTGCGCCTTTCTGGTAGTTGGAACAACCAGAAAGGCGCACGGGGACTACGCCCCTACGTCGTCGAGCGACTGGTCGCGCGTCTCGCGCATGACGAGCAGCGCGACGAACGTGAGTGCGGCGGCGATCAGCAGGTAGATGCCAACCCAGCCGACGCCGTACGACGTGGCGAGCCAGGTGGCGATGAACGGCGCGACGGCGGCACCGAGGATGCTGGCGGTGTTGTAGGCGATCCCCGAACCCGTGTAGCGCACGTTGGTCGGGAACAACTCCGGCAGAACGGCGCTCATCGGTCCGAAGGTCATGCCCATCAACAACATTCCGATGGCCAGGAATACGAGCATGCGGGCGTTGCCCATGCCCTCCTGGTTCAGCATGACACCGAACGTGAGCCCGAAGACCATGATGAGTCCGGTGATCGTGAGCAGCGTGATGCGGCGACCGAAGCGGTCGGCCAGCCACCCCGAGACGGGGACGGCGGCCGCGAAGAACAGGACCGCAATCAGCTGGAGGACGAGGAAGTCGGTGTAGTGGAAGCCGGCTCCGGTGCCGCCCTGGGCGGGGGTCTTGCCGGTGCCGTAGCTGAGCACCCAGGTGGTCATGATGTAGAAGAGCGTGTACGTGGCGAGCATGACGAACGTGCCGATGATCAGCTGACGCCAGCTGGTCTTGAACACCTCGGCCAGCGGGGTCTTCACCTTCTCGCCCCGCGCGACCGCGCGGGCGAACACGGGTGTCTCCTCGAGCTTCAGCCGCACGTACAGGCCGATCATCACCATGATCGCGCTGAGCAGGAATGGGATACGCCAGCCCCAGGTCAGGAATGCGCCGTCCAGGTCGGGGGTGCTGTTGTCGTGGTCCAGGAACAGCGTGATGATCAGGAACAGACCGTTGGCGAGGAAGAACCCGATGGGTGCGCCGAGCTGCGGCCACATGGCTGCCCAGGCCCGCTTGCCCTTCTGTGCGGTCTCGGTCGCGAGCAACGCCGCGCCACTCCACTCACCGCCCAGCCCCAGACCCTGGCAGAAGCGCATCAACGCCAGCAGGGCGGGCGCGACGAGGCCGATCTGGTGGTACGTCGGCAGCAATCCGATCACGAATGTGGCGATGCCCATGGTGAGGAGGGAGCCGACGAGCGTCGTCTTGCGTCCGATGCGGTCGCCGAAGTGGCCGAACAGGATCGAGCCGAGTGGCCGGGCGACGAAGGCGAGACCGAACGTGGCAAGTGATGCCAGCAGGGCGGTGGTGCCGTTTCCCTTGGGGAAGAACAGGTGTGGGAACACCGACACGGCCGCGGTGGCATAGATGTAGAAGTCGTAGAACTCGATGGATGTTCCCACCATGCTCGCGACGACGATCCGGCTTCTGGGTACGCCGGCGACGGTGGCCCCGCCGTCCGGTTCTGGCTTCGACGTATCGACGGCACTGCTCACTCGACTTACTCCTGCACGATGCTATTTCAACTATTGGGACGAGAGTCCATTTCTTAGGAATTGAACACCTCGTGTCTTTCGCTTGGCAAATTGGATAAGCTCTTCTCGGTGCGCCGGGAAGTCTGGTCGGCAGAGCATTTGCCGTACCCGGACCACATCGAAAGCGAGCGCCCCCGGTGACCCAGCCCCTCCGCTCCGAACTCTCCCGCTACCTCCGCACCGAGACGGTCGGCGGTTCGATCCTGCTGATCGCCGCGGCGATCGCCCTCGTGTGGGCGAACTCCCCCGTCTCGGATTCGTACTTCGCACTGCGCGACTGGCAGATCGGCCCAGAGGCACTCCACCTGAATCTGACGGTCGGGACGTGGGCGCAGGACGGGCTGCTGGCGGTCTTCTTCTTCGTCGCCGGCCTCGAACTGAAGCGGGAAATGGTGGTGGGCGAACTCGCCGACCGCAAACGTGCCCTGCTCCCGATCATCGCGGCCTGCGGCGGTGTGGTCGTGCCCGCGATCATCGCCGCGACGATCGGCGCCGGCACACCCGGCATGGAACGGGGCTGGGCGATCCCGGTCGCCACCGACATCGCGTTCGCATTGGGTGTGCTGGCGCTGACCGGGTCTCGCATCCCGGCCAGCGCCCGGGTGTTCCTGCTCAGCCTGGCCGTCGTCGACGACCTCCTCGCGATCGTGCTCATCGCGGTCCTGTTCACCAGCTCGATCGCCCTGCTGTGGCTGCTGGGCGCAGTCGTGTGCCTGGCCGTCTACGCGTTCGCCCAGCACCGGCGCATCACCACCCCGCTGCTCTACGTTCCACTCGCACTGCTCACCTGGTACTGCATGCACGACGCCGGAATCCACGCCACCCTCGCCGGTGTCGCTCTCGGCCTCCTCACCCGGGTCCGGCGCGACCCCGGCGAGCGTGAATCCCCGGCCTCCCGCCTCGAGCACCGCATCCAGCCGCTGTCGGCGGGCGTCTGCGTCCCGGTGTTCGCCCTGTTCGCGTCCGGCGTGGCCCTGAGCAGCGAGCTCCTCGGGCAGCTGTTCACCAACCCCATCTCGCAGTCCGTGATCGCGGGGCTCCTCGTCGGCAAGACCGTCGGCATCTTCGGCATCTCCTGGCTCGCGATCCGCCTGGGTATCGCGAAGAAGCCGCGAGCACTGGGGTTCCGGGACATGTTTGCCCTCTCAGTGCTCGGTGCGATCGGGTTCACCGTTAGCCTTCTCGTAGCGGATCTCGCGCTTGCGGGAATCGGTGACGGCAGCGAGGCCGAAATAGCTAAGGTCGCGGTGCTCGTGACATCGTTGACAGCGTCGCTGATCGGATCAGCGTTACTGTGGCGACGCGGTCGGGCCCATGCGGCCCGGAAGGATGACTCGGAAGTGCAAGAGCTACCTGGAGGGGTCGACAAGTGAGCATCACTCACGGCAAGGGAGACAGCCCGCGATACACGGGAGACGGGGTGCCGAACACGGTGTCGTCGATCCCGCTCACGGACGTAGACGCTCAGACACCCGGCGAGGCGAGCCTCGGCACGCTGGTCAAGCATGCGACCGCACAGGTGTCCACCCTGTTCCGGGCCGAGGTCGAGCTCGCCAAGGCCGAGGTCACCGGTGAGGTCAAGAAGGGCCTGCAGGGCAGCCTGTTCTTCATCCTCGCGTTCACCGTGCTGCTGTTCAGCTCGTTTTTCTTCTTCTTCTTCCTCGCCGAACTCCTCGACGTGTGGATCGCGCGCTGGCTGGCGTTCCTGATCGTCTTCCTGATCATGGTCGTGGTGACGGCGGTCCTAGCGCTGCTCGGTTATCTGCGGGTACGCAAACTCCGCGCACCCGAGAAGACCATCGACTCGCTGAAGCAGGCCAAGACGGTCCTTCCGACGTCGTACTCGGACGCGGAAGCCCATCTCGCGTCGTCCAGCGGACGTCACGCGCGGTAACTCGCTCCTGTGGCACCACCCGATCCGTCTACCGTCCGTTTCGACGGCCCCTGGATTCATCGCGACATCCATGCCAACGGAATCCGCTTCCACACCGTCGAGGTCGGCGCATCCGCACCGGATGCGCCCCTCGTCGTCCTGCTGCACGGATTCGCGGACTTCTGGTGGTCGTGGCGCCATCAGCTGACCGCGCTGTCCGCGGAGGGATACCGGGCCGTCGCCGTCGACCTCCGCGGCTACGGCGATTCCGACAAACCGCCGCGCGGCTACGACGGGTGGACGCTGGCCGGCGACATCGCCGGCCTCATCCGGGCGATGGGCTACGGCGAGGCAACCCTCGTCGGGCACGCCGACGGCGGCCTCGTCTGCTGGGCCACGGCCGTTCTCCACGCTCGCCTCGTCCGGTCGATCGCACTGGTCAGCTCGCCGCATCCCGTCGCGCTCAAGCAGGCCGTCCTCCACGACCGCTACCAGCGCAAGGCCCTGCTGCCCTCGTTCGTCTCCTGCCAGGTGCCGTGGCGTCCCGAACGTCACCTCACCCGGGACAACGGGTCGGAGGTCGAACGGTTGATCCGCGAACGCTCCGGCCCGGCCTGGACGGAGAACCCGGAGTTCGACGTCGTGATGTCACGGATGCGCTCAGCGATCCAGATTCCCGGGACCGCGCACTGCACCCTGGAGTATCAGCGGTGGGCGTTCCGCAGCCAGTTCCGGCCGGACGGCAGCCGGTTCATGGCGTCGATGGATCAGAAACTGCGGATCCCGGTCCTGCACCTCCACGGCGACCTCGACCCGTACGTGCTCGCGGACACCGTGCGCCGCAGCCACCGCTTCGCGCCCACCCAGCAGATGCAGACGGTCCCCGGTGTCGGCCACTACGCGCACTGGGAAGCCCCCGAACGCGTCAACGCCGCCCTGCTGGATCTCGTCGCACCCCGCACGGTCTGACCGACCGTCAGAGGATGCACGCCCCGGTGTCCACGGCGACGGACGCCCCGGACGCCGCCTGCAGCTGACGCGACACCTCGACGGCGGTGAGCACGAACCCGGTGTCGCTGTTGTCGACGGCGGCGCCGAACACCACCCCGAGCACCCGGCCGTCGCTGTCGACGAGCGGCCCGCCCGAGTTGCCCTGCCGAATGGAACCGCGGACCGTGTACACCTCACGCTGGACCGTTCCCGCCCGGTAGATGTCGGGACCACTGAGGTCCAGGATCTCCCGGACACGCGCGGCGCTGGCCGTGTACGGCCCGCCGCCCGGGTAGCCGAGCACCAGGGCGTTGTCGCCGGTCTGCGCCGGCTCGGGCGCGAAGTTCAGAACGGGGGCGTCCAGTCCGGGCACCTCGAGCACCGCGACGTCGGCGGACGGGTCGAACAGCACGACCTCCGCGTCCATCGGCCCGTTCGCGGTGTCGACGACGATGCCCGCCGTCCCCGCGACCACGTGGGCGTTGGTCATCACCCGGTCGGGGGCAACGACGAAACCGGATCCCTCGAGCGCGCGCTGACAACTCGGGGCCACACCCCGGATCCGCAGCACGCTCGACTGCAGCGAGGACGCGACGGGGCTCTGCAGGACGCTGGCGTCCGGCGGGTCGACGGTCGTGATGGGGGTGCGCCCGAACGGCCCGATGACGTCGGGAAGCCCGGACGTGTCGAGCAGGGCAGTGAACTCGGTGGGCAGTTGCCGCATCCAGGCGGGCGCGATGTTGTCGACCGTTTCAAGGACACTCGACCCGCGCACCGCCGCCGCCAGCTGAGGCTGGGACGAGGACGTGAGCGGGATCGCCAGCAGCCACGCCGCGACGAACACCGCGACGGCCTGCACGCAGGCGCCGATCACGCTGTCGACGGACCGCGCGACCGGACTGTGCATGCTTCCCCGCGCGGCCCGGCCCAGGACCATGCCCGCGACTTCGCCGACAATGACCAGCACCACGATCAGGGCGATACCGACCAGCACACGACCGCGGCCCTCGTCCACGTGCACCAGCACGTGCGGGGCGATCAGGATGCCCGCCACCGCACCGAGCACGACCCCGATGAACGCGAGCACCGACGCCACCGCGCCCTGCCGCCAGCCGGATGTCGCGGCGACGAAGGCGATCAGCACGATCGCCAGGTCGATCCAGCGCGAGCCCGTCATCGCTCGGCCGCCGGCCGGCCGTGACCGTGGGTCAGATGATCGTCGTCCAGATCGTTGTCGAGTTCGGCGAGGACGGTGTCGAGGTCGCGGATGTCGTGGCGGTCCCACTCCTGTTCCCAGCCGGAGACCGCGAACAGAGCGGCCAGGATGCCGGCCGTGAAACCCCACACGAGCATGCCGTCGACGGCGAACGCGGGCCCCTGGTAGCCGGCCGGGTGACGCACCTGGAACCGGTTCCGCGGATCGATCAGGGTGTGCACGGGCACCCGGGCGACACGTTCGGCCTCCGCGGGATCGACCACGCCGACAGCGCTGGGCCTCTCCCAGTACGCCAGGACGGGAGTGACGTCGAAACCGGACGGCGGGATGAAGATCTCCTCGAGCACGGCAAGCGGGCGGACACCGGAGGGGTCGAGTCCCGTCTCCTCCTGCGCCTCCCGCAGCGCGGTGGCGATGGGGCCCTCGTCGCCGGGATCGCTGGCGCCGCCGGGGAATGCCACCTGGCCGCTGTGCTGACGCATCGTGGACGCACGCTGGGTGAGCAGGACGTCGGCGTCGGCGGGCAGGCCTCCCGACATCAGCGGGTCCGCCTCGACGGGGCCGCCGAACAACACGAGCACCGCCGCCTCACGGGTGGTCGCGCCGCGGGGTGCGCGCCGATCGAGGACGGGGTTGATCTTGTGCGGGTCGGCCGGGGTCCGGTGCACGACGCGGCGCAGCCAGGGCGGAACGGCGACACCGTCCACGGAGTTCGTCATGCCGCCACCCCCAGGTTCTGTTCGACGGCGTCCGCGATCTCGTCGACGCTGCGGAACGGCTGCGGCAGGACCTTGGCCACCGTGCCGTCCGGCCGGATCAGCACCGAGACGGGCAGGACGGGCGGGGCTCCGACCGCGGCGCGGACACGCCCGTCGGCGTCCTGCACACCGGGCAGGGTGACGGAGTAATCGACGAGCCGGGACAGCGCGCTGGACTCGTTGGGATCGGTGTGCACCGTAAGCACGGTAACCGCGTCACCCGCACGATCCGAAAACTGCTGCATAAAGGGCAGCTCCTCGGCGCAGGGGCCGCACCAGTAGGCCCACAGGTTCAGCAGCGCCGGTTTACCACCGAGCGCGGCGGCCAGATCCACCTGGCTGCCGTCGCCCACGCATTCCAGTGTGATGCCGGACAGGACCGCACCCGGCGACGGCTCGGACGTGGCCGTCGCGGCGGGGCACGATGCCAACCCCGCCTGCGTCCTCAGTGCCGCGAGCGCGTCGGGATCGGCGCTCACCGCCGTCGGGGTGCTACCACCCGAACCGAACCGATCCTGGTACGACGGCACCTCCGCGTCGTCGCCCCGCGGCCAGATCGCGACGACGAGAGCCACCACGACCACGAGGGCGGCCAGACTCCACCGCGCTGCGCTAGACACTCGTATCTACCCTCACCTGCCGGCCAGACGCAGCAGATGCTCCGTCTCCGGTCCACGAACCAGTTCTGCGGCGACGTCCGGGTCGATCGGACCGAGCCCGTACGACGGACAGTCCTTGGCGAGTACACACACCCCGCAGGCGGGCTTGCGGGCGTGGCAGACACGCCTGCCGTGAAAGATCACCCGGTGCGAGAGCAGCGTCCACTCCTTGCGCTCGATCAGGGCGCCGATCGCGTGCTCGACCTTGACCGGGTCTTCCTCCTCGGTCCACTTCCAGCGTCGGACGAGCCTCCCGAAGTGGGTGTCGACGGTGATTCCGGGCACATCGAACGCGTTGCCGAGGATCACGTTGGCCGTCTTCCGGCCGATCCCGGGGAGCGTCACGAGGTCCTTCAGGTTGCCGGGGACCTCGCCGTCGAACCGTTCGAGCAGAGCCTGCCCGAGCCCGATCAGAGAATTCGTCTTGTTTCGGTAGAAACCCGTGGACCGGATGTACTCCTCGAGTTCGGTGCGTTCGGCCTCCGCGTACGCCTTGGCGTCGGGATAGCGGGCGAACAGCGCCGGCGTCACCATGTTCACCCGCACGTCAGTGCACTGCGCGGAGAGGATGGTCGCGACGGCGAGGTCGAGTGGGGTGGTGAAGTCGAGCTCGCAGTAGACGTGCGGGAAGGCCTCGGCGAGCCGCCGGTTCATTCTCCGGGCCCGCCGGACGAGTCCGAGCCGGGTTTCGTCCTGCTTCGCGGCCCGCGAACGGGTGCGTCCACGCACTTCGGAGCCGTCGCTGGGGGTCGCATGCACGGGATCAACTCTACGGATACCCGACCGATCCGAATCGCCGCTGTGTCGCTTCTGAGACATTTGCAGTGTTTACTTCCCGGTATGCAAGGTCTCGCTGTGGTCCTCTTCCCAGTGCTGCTGATGCTGTTTGCGCTGGCAATGGAGCGGGTGGAGTTCAGACTCCGCCGGCTCACGGTTCGTCAGCAAGAGGTGGAAGAGTTCCTCGACCAGGCAAGTCACGACGAAGTGGCCACCCTGGCCCACGAAGGTTTTCCCCACGCATTGGCACGCTTCCATCGACGGCGCAAGGGTCGGTCGGGCTTCGAATCCGACGACGCCGCCGTCACCGAAGTGGGCTCGCGGCGCGCCAGCTGAGCGCTGGGAAGCCCCCGAAACAGCACACCGCAGGACGCATCCTCCGGTTAACTTTTGCGACTTCCGTGGTATCGGTCACTCAGACCGAGCCGTCTCAACGTAGACTTCAGAGCCGTACCTGTTGCACAGCGACACGCCGCGGATCACCGGGGCATCGTCGACATGCAGCAAATCGCGCACAATATGCATACAGACGAACAATATTCCCAAGGAGCGCACGTGGACGACGTCCTGGCAAGAGCCGGCATCTTCCAAGGAGTCGAGCCCTCAGCGGTAGCGGCGCTGACCAAGCAGCTGCAGCCTGTCGACTTCCCCCGCGGACATGTCATCTTCAACGAAGGTGAGCCCGGTGACCGCCTGTACATCATCGTTTCGGGCAAGGTGAAGATCGGTCGCCGCTCGCCGGACGGCCGTGAGAACCTGCTGACGATCATGGGCCCGTCCGACATGTTCGGTGAGCTGTCCATCTTCGACCCGGGCCCGCGTACGTCCACCGCCACGACGGTCACCGAGGTCCGCGCCGTCAGCATGGACCGCGAAGCGCTCAAGGCGTGGATCGACCACCGCCCCGAGATCGCCGAACAGCTCCTGCGGGTGCTCGCGCGCCGTCTGCGTCGTACCAACAACAACCTGGCCGACCTCATCTTCACGGACGTCCCCGGTCGTGTCGCCAAGGCGCTGCTGCAGCTCGCGCAGCGGTTCGGCACCCAGGAGGCGGGCTCGCTCCGCGTCACCCACGACCTCACGCAGGAAGAGATCGCCCAGCTCGTCGGCGCTTCCCGTGAGACCGTCAACAAGGCGCTCGCCGACTTCGCGCACCGCGGATGGCTGCGCCTCGAAGGCAAGAGCGTGCTGATCTCCGACTCCGAGCGCCTGGCACGTCGCGCACGGTAGTTCCCGCACCTACGACTGCGGCCACCCCCTCACATCGAGGGGGTGGCCGCAGTCGTTCAGTGGTCAGTCGTGGCTGCGCAGGTACGCGAGCTGCACGTTGACGGACTTCTCCGCCACCGGCCACAACTTGGGGTCGACGTCGGAGTAGACGTGCTCGACCACCTCGCGAACGGTGGGTGTGCCCCCGAGTGCCTCGATCGCGGCCCGCACCTGGTCGAGCCGCTCCTCGCGATGATCGAGGTACTGCTGCGCGACGACGTTCAGTTCGGGCAGTTCGGGTCCGTGGCCGGGCATCACCCGGTGTCCGGTTCCGAGGTCCAGCAGGCGGCGCAGCGACGACAGATAGTCGCCGAGGTCGCCGTCCGTGTCGTCGAGCACCGTGGTGCCGCGGCCGAGGATCGTGTCGCCGGTGAGGACGGTGCCCTCACCTTCCACGGTGAAGGACACCGAATCCTTCGTGTGCCCGGGCGTGGCGAACACCGTGAGGGTGAGCCCCGCGACGTCGATGGTCTCGCCGTCCACGAGGGTTTCGCCGCCGCCGCGAAGAAATTCGGGGTCCACCGAACGCACGGGCGCGCCGGTGAGTTCGAAGAACCGCTGCACTCCCCCGGTGTGGTCGAAATGACGGTGAGTGATCAGCGTCAGTGCGACCGGTCCGAGTGCCGCGACGCGGGCGAGATGCTCCTCGTCGGCGTCACCCGGGTCGACCACCACACACTCGTCCCGGCCCGGCGCACGCAGAATCCACGTGTTGGTTCCGTCGAGCGTCATCATGCCGGGATTGTTCTCGAGCATCACCGAGACGATCGGGGTGACCTCCCGCACCTGGGCGTAGGCCGGATGGGCAAGAGTCATGGCACTACGACTCCGGCTGCACTTCGGCGATCAGTTCCACCTCGACGGGGGCGCCGAGCGGCAGTTCCGCGACGCCGACGGCCGAACGCGCGTGGGCACCCGCGTCCCCGAACACCTCGCCGAGGAATTCCGAAGCGCCGTTCACCACACCGGGCTGACCGGTGAATCCCTCGGCGGACGCGACGAATCCGACGACCTTCACGATCCGCACCACCGAGTCGATGCCGACGAGCGCGTCGACCGCCGCCAGCGCGTTGAGTGCGCAGGCCCGGGCCGCGGCCTTGGCGTCTTCGTCCGACACGCCGGCGCCGAGCTTGCCCGCGATCGTCAGCTTGCCCTCGACGATCGGCAGCTGCCCCGACGTGTAGACGTAGTTGCCGGTGCGCACGGCGGGCACGTAGGCGGCCACCGGCGGAACGACGGACGGCAGCGTGATGCCGAGTTCGGCGAGGCGCGCGGACCAGTTCTGTGTCTCTGCCACGGCCGTCAGCCCTTCGGACGCTTCAGGTACGCGACGTGCTGCTCACCGGTGGGCCCGGGCAGAACCGTCACCAGTTCCCAGCCGTCGGTGCCCCACTGGTCGAGGATCTGCTTGGTCGCATGTGTGAGCAGCGGAACGGTGGCGTACTCCCAGGAAGTCAATTCACTCATGCCGGTGAGCCTATCCCCCGCACATCCCGGCTCCCAGACTTATAGGCTCGACCCGTGGTTGCATCCCCAGACCAGCTCACCCCGACGTGGCCCGAGAAGGCCGCGCAGGCCCGGCTGCACTTCGTCTCCGGAAAGGGCGGCACCGGAAAGTCCACGGTGGCCGCCGCGTTGGCTCTCGCGCTGGCCGAGGGTGGGCGTCGCGTGCTGCTGGTGGAAGTCGAGGGCCGGCAGGGGATAGCCCAGCTCTTCGACGTGCCACCGCTGCCGCCGCAGGAGACGAAAGTCGCGGCCGCCGAGGGTGGCGGGGAGGTCATGGCGCTGGCCATCGACATCGAGACCGCGTTCCTCGAATACCTCGAGATGTTCTACAACCTCGGTTTCGCCGGCCGTGCGATGCGCAAGTTCGGCGCCATCGAGTTCGCCACCACCATCGCACCCGGGCTTCGGGACGTGCTGCTGACCGGCAAGATCAAGGAATGTGTCGTCCGCACCGACAAGTCCGGCAAGCGGGTGTACGACGCCGTCGTCGTCGACGCCCCACCGACCGGGCGGATCGGCAACTTCCTCGACGTGACGAAGGCGATGGCGGACCTCGCGAAGGGCGGGCCGGTGCGTTCGCAGAGTGAGGGCGTGGTGCGCCTGCTGCATTCCGACGAGACCGTCGTCCACCTCGTGACGCTGCTCGAGGCGCTTCCGGTGCAGGAGACCACCGACGCCGCAGAGGAACTGGCCCGCGCCGATCTGCGACTGGGCACCATCGTGGTCAACCGCACCAGCCCGCAGTTCCTGCCCGCCGAGACGCTGGCCGACGCCGCGAAGGGCCGCATCGACGCCGAGGCCATCCGGGCCGGACTGCAGAAGAGCGGGATCACCCTCGACGAAGACGATTTCGCCGGGTTGCTCACCGAGACGATCGAGCACGCGTCCGTCCTCGAAGCGCAGGAGGAGAGTGCCGGAGCACTCAGCGAAGTGGACGGGGCGCGGTTGCATCTGCCGTCCCTCGCCGACGGTGTCGACCTGGGCGGACTGTACGAACTCGCCGAATATCTGACGGAACAGGGTGTCCGATGACCCAGACAACTGAACACGAGCGTCGCCGCACCGCCTCCGCTCTCGATGTCGCGGGGATTCTGGCGAACAGGACCACACGGATCGTCGTGTGCTGCGGCGCCGGTGGCGTCGGCAAGACCACCACGGCCGCGTCGCTGGCACTGCGCGCGGCGGAGCAGGGGCGAAAGGTGGTCGTGCTGACCATCGACCCGGCGCGCCGGCTCGCGCAGGCGCTCGGCGTCGCGGAACTCGACAACACGCCGCAACCCGTGCAGCTCGGACCGGACGCGACAGGCGAACTGCACGCGATGATGCTCAACATGCGCCGCACGTTCGACGAGATGGTGATCGAGCACTCCACACCGGAGAAGGCGGAGCAGATTCTCGCGAACCCCTTCTATCAGACCGTCGCCACCTCGTTCTCGGGAACGCAGGAGTACATGGCGATGGAGAAGCTGGGGCAGCTGGCCTCCAGCGACAAGTGGGACCTGGTGATCGTCGACACGCCGCCGTCCCGCAACGCTCTGGACTTCCTCGACGCACCCCAGCGCCTGGGCGCGTTCCTCGACGGTCGCATGATCCGGCTGCTCACCGCGCCGGGCCGAGGTCTCACCCGGCTCGTCACCGGTGCGATGGGCCTGGCGCTGCGCGGCGTCTCCACCATCGTGGGCAGTCAGATGCTGTCGGACGCCTCGAGTTTCGTGCAGTCACTGGACTCGATGTTCGGCGGTTTCCGGGAAAGAGCCACGCGCACTTACGAATTGCTCCGGCAGCCGGGAACGAAGTTTCTGGTGATCGCGGCCGCGGAGCCGGATGCGCTGCGGGAGGCGGCGTTCTTCGTCGACCGGCTCGCAGGCGACGAAATGCCGCTCGCGGGCCTCGTCCTGAATCGGACGCACCCCACTCTCAGTTCCCTGTCGGCCGATCATGCGGTCACTGCCGCCGACCAACTCGGGGACCAAGACCCCCTCACCGCCGCTGTGCTGCGAATCCACGCCCATCGGGCGGTGATCGCCAAGCGTGAGGTCCAACTGCTGAGCCGGTTCACGGCCGCCCACCCTCGGGTGCCGATCGTCGGCGTGCCCTCGCTGCCGTTCGAGGTGTCGGACCTCGAGGCGTTGAGAGCGGTAGGTGACCAGCTCACCCGCACGAGCTGATCAGCTCGCTGCCGGAGAACCGGTCACCCGCCTGTGCCTGTCTGCGATTCCGATCCTCGAATTTCAGACAGCGGATTGGTGCTGCCGCTGAGCTTCGAAGAAGTCGGACCATGATTCCACCTCGGGGTGCTGCTTGAGCAGCGCCCGGCGCTGACGTTCCGTCATGCCACCCCACACGCCGAACTCGACACGATTGTCGAGAGCATCGGCTCCGCACTGCATCAATACCGGGCAATGCCGGCAAATGGTTGCGGCCTTGCGCTGTGCTGCGCCGCGTACAAAAAGTTGGTCGGGATCGACTTCCCGGCAACGAGCCTGGGTGACCCAGGCGATTCGCGCTTCTGCTTGCTCGACGTCCAGACGGCTGGTTGGGGTGGTCATGTGCATTCGTTTCCCCTCTTCGAGTCTGCACCCCCCGGCACCTAGCACGCCGAGGCTGCACCACATAAGCGATGGGGTGTTATCTCCATCACACTGTTCCAACAATTTAGGTAAAGAAACCGCAACGCGCAAGACGAAGAACACGCTTTTTTGGTACGCCCGTCCATACCCCGTGCTCAGGGCATTTTCCGGGCCGAATTCTGCGCCCAACCAGCGCACCCACAGACCCCACGTAGTCTGTAGATCGTGTCGATTGCAAAAACAGTGGGGAAGCTCGCAGGATCCTCCGCCTTGGCAGGAGTGCTCCTCGCCGGCGTGATGTTTCCGCTCGCCGGAGGGTTCGGTTACGCCTCCAACAGGGCGGCTGACACCGTCGACAACGTCTCGGCCGAACTGGTCGAGGGAACGGTTCCCGCGGTCTCGACGATGGTCGACTCGGCGGGCAATCCCATCGCGTGGCTGTACGACCAGCGGCGCTTCGAAGTGCCCAGCGACAAGATCTCCAACGAGATGAAGCTCGCCATCGTCTCCGTCGAGGACCGCCGGTTCCCCGAACACAAGGGCGTCGACTGGCAGGGCACGATGCGCGCCTTCCTGACCAACACCACGAGCGGTGAGGTGCAGCAGGGCGCGTCCACCCTCGACCAGCAGTATGTGAAGAACTACCAGCTGCTCGTCGTGGCCAAGACCGACGCCGAACGCCGGGCCGCGATCGAGACGACGCCCGCCCGCAAGATCCGCGAGATCCGGATGGCGCTGACGCTCGACAAGGAACTCACCAAGGACGAGATCCTCACCCGTTACCTGAACCTGGTTCCGTTCGGCAACGCCTCGTTCGGCATCCAGGACGCCGCACAGACCTACTTCGGCATCGACGCGTCCGAACTGAACACTCAGCAGTCCGCGATGCTCGCGGGCATGGTGCAGTCGAGTTCGGCACTGAACCCGTACACGAACCCCGAGGGCGTCCTCGAACGACGCAACGTGGTTCTCGACACGATGATCTCGAACATTCCCGAGCGGGCCGCCGAACTGCGGGAGCTCAAAGGGACCCCTCTCGGTGTGCTGCCCGAGCCCAACCGGCTGCCCCGCGGGTGCATCGCCGCCGGCGACCGCGGCTTCTTCTGCGACTACGCCCTGCAGTATCTGGCCAACGCCGGCATCAGCCGCGAGCAGATCGACAAGGGCGGCTACCTGATCAAGACGACGCTCGACCCCGCGGTCCAGGCGTCGACCAAGGCGGCGCTCAGCGCGAACGCCAGCCCGGGACTCGACGGCATCGCGAACGTCATGAACGTCGTCCAACCCGGCCAGGATTCGCACCGGATCCTCGCGATGGGCAGTAGCCGCACGTATGGTCTCGACGCGAACGCCAACGAGACCGTGCAGGCGCAGCCGTACTCACTGGCCGGTCACGGCGCCGGGTCGATCTTCAAGATCTTCACGACGGCCGCCGCGATGGAGAAGGGCCTCGGCACGAACGCCATCCTGGACGTGCCCGGGCGGTTCGAGGCCCGGGGCATGGGTAGCGGCGGTGCACGAGGCTGCCCTGCGTCCACGTACTGCGTCGAGAACGCAGGCAAGTACCCCGCGGCACTGTCGGTGACGGACGCGCTGGCACAGTCGCCCAACACCGCGTTCGTCAAGCTGATCCAGGCCACCGGCGTCGCCCCCACCGTCGACATGGCGGTGCGGCTGGGTCTGCGCTCGTACGCCCAGCCCGGCACGTCGGGATTCGACGACCGCAGCATGGCCGACTTCCAGAAGGATCAGAACCTGGGGTCGTTCACCCTCGGGCCCACCTGGATCAATCCCCTGGAACTGTCGAATGTCGCGGCGACGCTCGCCTCGCACGGCAAGTGGTGCCCGCCCACCCCCATCGATTCGGTGTTCGACCGTGAAGGCAAGCCCGTCTCGGTCACCCAGCAGGCCTGCGAGCAGGTAGTCGAACCCGGCCTCGCGGACACGCTCACCAACGCCATGAGCAAGGACGACAAGCCCGGCGGTACGTCCGCCGGGGCGGCGGGCAGCGTCGGCTGGACGCTCCCGATGGCAGGCAAGACGGGTACCACGGAATCCCACATGTCCTCGGGCTTCCTCGGATTCACCAACAACTTCGCCGCCGCCGTCTACGTGTTCGGCGACTCGCCGACGCCGGGTGAGATCTGCTCGGCCCCGCTGCGGCCGTGTGGCGACGGCAATCTGTTCGGTGGAAACGAACCGGCGCGGACCTGGTATGCGGCGATGAACCCCATCGCGAACAACTTCGGGCCGACGACGCTGCCGCCGGTCGACCAGAAGTACGCGCGGGGTTCGCAGAACGGTCAGGTTCCGGACGTCACCGGACTGAGCCAGTCGGCCGCGACGTCCCGTCTGCAGGGAGCGGGGTTCACCGTGAACGCGGTCACCACCGCGTCGCAGGCGGCCAAGGGGACGGTCACGAGCGCATCGCCGTCCGGTTCGGCCATTCCGGGATCGACCATCACGATCTACGTCAGCGACGGATCGGTGAAGGCCGCTCCCCCGCAGGCGCCGGCTCAGGGGATCCCCGTTCCGCCCATCCAGCTGCCCGGCCTGCCGCCGATCCAGCTGCCGCCCATACCCCGGTAACCGCCGGTGAGTGGGAAAGTGTGGCGACGCACGCTTTCCCACTCACCTGGGGAGTCAGAGGCGGGACTTCACCGCGTGCGAGAGCCGCGAACCGTCCGCCTTGCCGCCCGCGAGTGCGCCGGCAGCCTTCATGACCTGACCCATCTGACGCATGCCGGGACGCTCACCGATTTCCTCGGCCACCTGAGCGATCGCGGTGTCCACGACGTCGACCAGTTCCGCGTCGGTCAGCGGCGTCGGGAGGTACTCGTCGATGATCTGCGCCTCGGCCCGCTCCTGCGCCGCCAGCTCACCTCGACCGTTCTCGGTGTAGATCTCGGCGGACTCGCCGCGCTTCTTCGACTCCTTCGCGAGGACCTTCAGCACCTCGTCGTCGGTGAGTTCGCGGGCTTCCTTGCCGGAGACCTCTTCGGTCTGCACGGCGGCCATCAGCATGCGGATGGTGGCGGTGCGCAGCGAATCCTTGGCCTTCATGGCGGCCGTCATGTCGGAGCGCAGTCTTGCTTTCAGTGAATCTGGCATGGGCGAAACGCTACGCGCCCCGATTCGTCCACTGCATCTCGATTGCGCTCATCAGTATCCTGGAAGAGTGTCTGACGAGTTCCGTGCCAACCTGACCCGCGCCGCCCTGGGTACAGCGGGTGCCGCCGCCCTCGGCATCGGCTACGCCTCGCTCATCGAGCGCAATGCGTTCGCGCTGCGTGAGGTCACGATGCCGGTACTCGAACCCGGGTCGTCGACGCTCCGCGTGCTGCACATCAGCGACCTGCACATGATGCCCGGACAGCGGCTGAAACAGAACTGGCTGCGGGAACTGGACAACCTCGACCCCGACCTCGTCGTGAACACCGGCGACAACCTGTCGCACCAGCGGGCGGTGCCCGCAGTGGTCCAGGCGCTGGGGAATCTGCTCGCCCGCCCCGGACTGTTCGTCTTCGGCAGCAACGACTACTTCGCGCCCAAGCCGAAGAACCCGCTCAAGTACTTCCGCAAGGAACACAAGCGTGTCCTCGGCGAGCCGCTGCCGTGGGGCGACCTGCGGGCCGCGTTCACCGAGCGCGGCTGGTTCGACGTCACGCACGTCCGCCGCGACCTCGAGGTGTCGGGTGTCCGGATCGCGTCGGCGGGTGTCGACGATCCGCACCTCAAGCGCGATCGGTACGACACGATCGCCGGTCCGCCCAATCCGCTGGCCGATCTCCGGCTGGGCATCACCCACTCGCCCGAGCCGCGGGTGCTCGACCGGTTCGCGGACGACGGCTACGACCTCGTCCTGGCGGGCCACACGCACGGCGGTCAGCTGTGCCTGCCGTTCTACGGCGCGCTGGTCACCAACTGCGACATCGACCGTTCCCGGGTGAAGGGTCCGTCCAAGTGGGGTGCGCACACCCAGCTGCACGTGTCCGCGGGGATCGGGACGTCGCCGTGGGCCCCCGCCCGCTTCTGCTGCCGCCCCGAGGCGACGCTCCTGACGTTGGTTCCGGCTCAGCGCGGCGGCGCGGACGCCGACGCCGCGCGCGGTCGCACCGAGTCGTCGGAGAGCACCGTTATACGCAACTGACCAGGGGATTTAATGGTGACTGGTTGGGTAATGTAAGCTAGCCGAGGTTCAACACGGGGTGTGGCGCAGCTTGGTAGCGCGCTTCGTTCGGGACGAAGAGGTCGTGGGTTCAAATCCCGCCACCCCGACAGTGTGAGACACCGAGAAGAGGCCTTGACCGGTTCGCCGGTCAGGGCCTCTTCTGCGTGGTGGGGGCGTTTTCCGGTCGCAGCGACCCCGCGACCACCCGTCCGAAACCTCAGGCTAGCCTCACCTCATGTCTTCGAGGCTCTACGTACGCGCCGGGCTCGTCGCCCTGGCCACCGTCATTCTCGCCGCCTGCGGCACCACCGACACCGGGTCGCCCGCCGGCAACGCCGACGTCGCCACCGGCGGCCGCCTGTTCGCCACGGCGGATGCCGAGACCGCCAAGCTCGGCACCGACGCCGAACCGGGCGTCTTCCCCCGGACCATCACCCACGCGCTCGGCGAGACCGTCATCGAGAAGAAGCCCGAACGGGTGATCGTCCTCGACGGCGGTGAGCTGGACGACGTGCTGTCCCTGGGAATCACGCCCGTCGGGCTGGCCAGCCCGGAGAGCGCGGCCGGTCAGCCGTCCTACCTCGCCGACCAGCTGGCCGGGGTGCCGGACGTCGGGACCACCAACAACCTGAACCTCGAGGCGATCTCCGCGCTGCAGCCCGATCTGATCCTGGGCAGCAAGCTGCGCGCCGACAAGCTGTACCCGCAGCTGTCGTCCATCGCACCGACCGTGTTCGGCATCCGCCCCGGTTTCCCGTGGAAGGAGAACTTCCTGCTGGTCGCCGACGCTCTCGGTGAGGAGACCACGGCGGAGGAGGTACTCAACGCCTATCAGGCCCGCGCCGACGAGGTCCGGGAGTCCATCACGGGCGAGCCGACGATCTCGCTGGTCCGGTTCATGTCCGGCAAGATCCGCCTGTACGGCAACCTGTCGTTCATCGGTGTCATCCTGAAAGACGTCGGACTTCCGCGTCCGACGGTGCAGAACGTCGACGAACTCGCCGTCGAGGTGAGTCAGGAGACGATCGGTGAGGCGAACGCCGACCGGATCTTCTACTCCAGCTACGGCGCGCCCGAGACCACCGACGAGTCGACCGTGGTCGGCGGCCCGCTGTGGAATCAGATGCAGGCGGTGAAGGACGGCAAGGCCGTGCACGTGAGCGACGAGACCTGGTTCCTCGCGCTGGGGCCCACCGGGGCGATGATTGTCCTCGACGACCTCGAGAACATGCTCGCGGCCTGAGTCACTGCGGGGCGGGCATGAACGCGTCGTAGATTGCCTGTGGCGCACCGTCGATGGCCCAGATGACCATGAGTCCGACGGCCACCGTGAGGGCGGGCCCGAGCACGACCTTCTCGAAGGGCCCGCCTGCCCGGATGGACAGGAACGACGGGAGCCGGAACTCCCACCACCGTTCCTTGCCGAGCGTGAGGAACGGCGCGAGGAAGGGGACGCCCTCCTTGGTGATGGCGTCCCCGAGGCAGTGGGTAACGCAGCCGAGCGCCACCGCGACTCCGAGTCCGGTGGAACCGGCCTCGGTGGGATACGACTGCCAGGTGAGCGCGGACAGCACCGCCGCGACCGCCGAAACCGCCAGCCAGCCTTTTTCTTTGGCCAGCTCCCCGGCCAGCCCTCGGAGCGCGAGCCCGAGGCAGACGAACAGTGTCGCGATGATGGCCGGCTTGCCGAACTGGACGACCAGCGCGGACACCCCGGCCCCGATACCGGCGGCGAACAGGGCCGTGTGGGTGAGCGTGCGGTGCCCGCCGCGCCGCTTGCCGTCACGTTTGCCCTTGGTGACGGTGTAGAAACCCAGCGACACCGCATCGACGCCCTTCGCGACGACGCTGCTGACCGGACCGAACGAGCGCGAGACCGTGGACTGGCTCGTGTCCAGATCCGGGAGAAGCGCCGCTCCGGCGCACACCGCCGCGAACGTGAAGGTCTCGGCGGTCGACGTGGGCCCACCCCAGTCGAGCGGCAGCAGATCCGCCACCGCCAGACCGACAGCCGCACCGGACATTGCATGGGTGGGACCCATCACCATGGAACACAGCACCTTTCGACCCCGACTCGGGACACGGTCATCCGAGCCGGTGTCCTGACACCGCCCAACCTAGCAACAACATCCGACACACCCGTCACACGGCCGTGAGTACTTGTTAACCGCGGGCGGTTAACAAGTACTCACGGGGGCGAAGCGCAGTGGCGTCCGTCCCCGCCGAAGGTGGATGATGGAAGTGCGGTGCGTGCAGTCGGGCGGAGGAGGGTCGTCGTGGAAACTGTGATCGTGTTCGTTCTCGCCGTGCTGATCTATTGGTGGGGCCTGCTCTGAGCCTGCCCCACCAACGACATCAGTTCTGGCTCTGCCCTTCCCGGACACCGATTTCCACTCGCTTGCCCAGGTCGGGGTCGACGCTCTTCCAGTAGTCGAAGACCCGCAGCAGAACCGGTTCGCTGACGCCGCCGAGTGCGTGGCCGACGATGTTGTCGACCAGGCGGTCGCGTTCGTCGTCGCTCAGGACCTCACGGACGAGCGTGCCCGCCTGCGTGAAATCGCCGTCCTCGGCGTGCTCGATGTAGCCGGCTCGCACGGACTCGCCGTCGAACGCCCACTGTCCCTCGTCGCCCGCGAGCGATGCGTCGGCGTGCGGGCCGCCGTAGGAGTTCGGCGCGTACACGGGGGTCTCGGGCGAATTGGTGGCGTACCGCATCGCACCGTCCTGCGAGTACGAGTTCACCCGGTTCTTGGGCGCGTTGACCGGCAGCTGCGCGTAGTTGGCGCCGATGCGGTACCGGTGCGCGTCCGCGTAGGAGAAGACCCGTCCCAGCAGCATCTTGTCGGGCGAGAAGCCGATTCCCGGAACGACATTCGACGGCTCGAACGAGGCCTGCTCGATCTGCGCGAAGAAGTTGTCGGGGTTCCGGTTGAGGGTCCACTTGCCGACCTCGATCAGCGGGTAGTCCTTCTGCGACCACACCTTGGTGAGGTCGAACGGGTTGAACCGGTAGCCCTCGGCCTCGTCGACGGGCATGACCTGGACCTTCAGCGTCCAGCTGGGGAACTCGCCGCGGGCGATCGTGTCGTACAGGTCGGCGCGGTGATGGTCGGGGTCGTTGCCTGCGAGGGTGTCGGCCTCGTCCTGGGTGAGGAACTCGATGCCCTGATCGGTCTTGAAGTGGTACTTGACCCAGAACCGCTCGCCTTCGGCGTTGACCCACTGGTACGTGTGCGAGCCGAAACCGTCCATGTGACGCCACGTCTTCGGGATTCCGCGGTCACCCATCAGCCAGGTCACCTGGTGAGCGGACTCGGGCCGCAGCGTCCAGAAGTCCCACTGCATGTTGTGGTCGCGCAGACCGGATCCCGGCAGTCGCTTCTGCGAGTGGATGAAGTCGGGGAACTTGATCGGGTCCTTGATGAAGAAGACGGGCGTGTTGTTGCCGACGAGGTCGTAGTTGCCGTCCTCGGTGTAGAACTTCACGGCGAATCCGCGCGGGTCACGCCAGGTGTCGGGGCTGCCCTGCTCGCCGGCAACGGTGGAGAAGCGCACCAGCGACTCGGTCCTCGCGCCGGGCTGGAACAGCTTTGCCTTCGTGTAGCGGCTCACGTCGTGGGTGACGACCAGTTCGCCGAACGCGCCGCCGCCCTTGGCATGGACGACGCGCTCCGGGACACGTTCCCGGTTGAACTGGGCGAGCTTCTCGATCAGGTAGTGGTCGTGCAGCAGGATGGGGCCCTGTGTGCCCGCTGTGAGGGATTCGTTGTCGCTGGCGACGGGAATTCCGAAGTTGTTGGTGGTGGCGCGCTGTGTTTCAGGCATGGCAAAGCCTCCAGGTTGCATCGGGTGAGGGTGAAGCAGTGGGGACGGAGTGGGTTCAGGACAGGGCTGCTGCCGACCCGGTTCCGCTCTGCGCGCCGGTCTGGCACTGCGAGCAGAGCCCCCAGAAGACGACCTCGGCCTCGTCGATCTCGAAACCGTGGGCCTGCGACGGGTCGAGGCACGGAGCCTCACCGACGGCGCAGTCCACGTCCACGACGGTCCCGCAACTGCGGCACACGAGGTGGTGGTGGTTGTCTCCGGTACGGGTTTCGAACCGTGCGGGGGATCCCGCGGGCTCGATACGTCTGAGCAGGCCGGCGGCGGTGCACGCCTTGAGGACGTCGTATACCGCCTGGGTGGAGACCGATCCCAGCTCTTCACGAACTACGGCCGCAATGTCGTCGACGTCGGAATGCGGCCGTACGGCAACCGCATTCAACACTGCAACACGTGGTGCAGTGACACGCAGGCCCACCTCGCGCAGCTGCGCTTTGGGATCCGTGTCGTGTCGCATGTGTTCAAGTATCGCGCCTTTTTGGAATTAGTCAAGAAAAGGATGTGTCGGAAATTCTTGACATGTCGGAAATCTCCGACATAAAGTCGCGGCGTGCCCGACGACGACGTCTTCATCGCCCTCGCCAACCCCGTGCGACGGCGCCTGCTGGAAATCCTGATGGACGGCCCCCTCACCGCCGGGGACCTCGCCGGCCGGTTCGACCTCAGCCGGCCCGCGGTGGCAGAGCACCTGCAGGTCCTGCGCCGGGCCGGGCTCGTCCGCGACGAACCGTCCGGACGGCAACGGCACTACCACCTGACCGCCGAGCCGCTCGCCGACGTCGGCGACTGGCTGCACCCGTTCGAGCGGTTCTGGCGTGGCCGCTTGCGCACACTCGCCGAATTCCTCGAGGAGGACTCATGACCGACCGCACCACCACCACGATTTCCGTCGACCAGTTCATCGCCGCGCCACCCGCCAAGGTGTGGCGCGCCCTCACCGAGCCGGAACTGCTCGCCCGCTGGTGGGCCGCGGGCGACATCGCCGCCACTGTCGGGCATCGGTTCGACCTCGACATGCCCGGCTGGGGCGCCGTTCCCTGCGAGGTGGTCGAGGTCGAACCCGAGCGACGCTTCGTCTACACCTTCACCGAGAACTGGACGCTGGTCTGGCGCCTCGTTCCCGAGGGTGCGGGCACCCGCCTGTTCCTCGACCATTCCGGCTTCGACCTCGACGACAAGCGCAGCCGCGACGCTTTCGAGCGGATGGGTCCGGGTTGGCGCGACACCGTGCTGCCCCGTCTCGCCGGCGTGGTCGCGGACATCGGACCGCGACCCGCCTGATCCGGTCAGCGGAGTTGCGCGGGTCCGGTGGTCATCCGGCCGTCCGTGATCACGATGCCGTGGTGTGTGCCGGGCGTCAGCCAGTCACCGAGGGTGGGACCTTCGGCCGTCACGTCCACGCGGGCATACCGGAAATGGCCCCGAAGTCGCGCGGACGCCGTGACGAGGCCGTGGTCGCCGGGTTGAGCGAACCCCAGCGCGCCGGCGATCGGTAGTCGCGGGCCGCGTGGCCGAGTGCTCGTGGTGACGCGCCACGCGTCGGACGACGCCTCGAAGTCGCCGTGCACGTCGCCGTCGAACTCGGCAGGCACCTTCGGCAGGCTCCAGTGCACCCGTCCGCCGTGCACGGAGGGTTCCGAATCCACGGCGATGAACGGGACCGCCATGCGGGGCAGGACGCCGATGCGACGACCGGGCGCGCGGAGCACCGGACTGGCGAGGATTTCCAGGTAGGGGCCGACCGGCGAGTCCAGGTAGTCGACCATCATCGCCAGGGTCAACGGCACGGTGGCGCCGTCGGGTCCGAGCGCGCGAGCGGCCGTGGTGCTGCGGTGCCACCACAGTGTCGCGCGCACCCCCGCCGGCCACGGGGGCGGCGAGCTCTCGGGCCAGTCGGTGCACTGGGTGGTCGATTCAGGCACGCTCCACATCGACTGTCTCCCTTCGGGTGGCGACCGTCAGCGGGAGCCGCAGCGCACCCGGCGCGTCGGCGGGTACCACCGGATTCCGGGGCGGCGACGGTTCGATACGTACGTATGGCTTGCCCGGCTCGGGCCGGGTGTCGACCTCACCCTTGTTGGGCCACAACGCGAATGCACGCTCGGCCTGGGCGGTGATGGTGAGCGACGGGTTGACGCCGAGGTTCGCGCTCACCACGGAGCCGTCGGCCACGTGCAGACCGTCGTGTCCGTACGCCCGCAGGTAGGGGTCGACGACACCGGTGTCCGGCGAGTCCCCGATGGTGCAACCCCCGAGGAAATGCGCGGTCATCGGAATGTTCACGACGTCGGCGAACGAACCACCGGGGTCTCCCCCGATCCGTTCGGCCACCTTGCGGATGGCCGTGTGACCCTGCGGGATCCACTCGGGCGGCGGATCTCCGGGTCCGGGACGGCTGGTGACCGCGCGACCGAGGCGGCCCTTGCCCTTGGCCAGTTCGAGCGAATTGTCGTCGGTCTGCATCACGAGCGCGATCACGGTGCGTTCCGACCAGTGCCGCACCGACAGGCTCCGCACGAAAGCCCCGGGGCGGCGCAACGCGACGCCGACCGTCTTCAGCAGCCGCGGCGTCCTGCCGCCGCCGTCGCTGAGCACGGTCTGCAACAGTCCGATCGCGTTACTGCCCTTGCCGTACCGCACGGGCTCGATGTGGGTGTGATCGTCCGGGTGGAACGAGGACGTGATGGCCACGCCCTTCGTGAAGTCGGTGGCACGGTCCTTCGCCGTGGCCGCGAGCACCGCCTCCGAGTTGGTGCGCACCACCGATCCCAGCCTCGGCGACAACCGCGGCAGCGCACCGGATTCCTTCATCGCCAGCAGCAGCCGGGCGGTGCCGTACGTGCCTGCGGCGACGACCACTTGGTCGGCGGTGAACGTGTGCTCGCGCTTGCGGATGCCGTCGGTGCGGCGGGTCCGCAGCTCGTAGCCGCCACCCGATCGGGGGCGCAACTCCTTCACCGTCGTCAGCGGATGTATCCGGGCGCCCGACTTCTCGGCGAGGTGGAGGTAATTCTTGACGAGCGTGTTCTTCGCGCCCACCCGGCAACCCGTCATGCAGCTGCCGCACTCGGTGCACCCCGTGCGCTCGGGCCCCTCGCCGCCGAAGAACGGATCGGCCACCCGCGATCCCGGTTCGCCGAAGAAGACGCCCACCGGTGTGGACGTGAACGTCTCACCGGCGCCCATCTCCTCGGCCACCTCACGCATGACGGCGTCGGCGGGGGTGAACGACGGATTGGTCGTCACGCCCAGCATCCGTTTCGCCTGCTCGTAATACGGGGCCAGCTCCGACTGCCAGTCGGTGATGTGCGCCCACTGCTTGTCCTCGAAGAAGCGGCGCGGCGGCTGGTAGAGGGTGTTCGCGTAGTTCAGCGACCCACCCCCGACCCCCGCCCCGGCCATGACCAGGACGTCGGGGAGAAGGTGGATCCGTTGCACGCCGTAGCAGCCCAGCCAGGGTGCCCACAGGTAGCGCCGCAGCCGCCAGCTCGTCTCGGGCAGCTCGTCGTCGGCGAAGCGTCTGCCCGCTTCGAGAACGCCGACCCGGTAGCCCTTCTCGGTCAGCCTGAGCGCGGCGACGCTACCACCGAAACCGGAGCCGACCACGATCACGTCGTAGTGCGTCACGCGACGGTCTCCTTCGCGGCTTTGCGTCGTGAGACGTAGTTCTCCTGATCGAAACGTTGCAGCTGGGAGCGGAACTTCCAGGTGAAGGTCGGCCACTGCACCGAGTTCCGACCCTCGGAGTCGTAGTACCAGCTCGAGCAGCCGCCCTTGTTCCACACGGTGGTCTGCAGTTCGGATTGGATGCGGGTGTTGTACCGGCGCTGCGCCTCCTCGGTGACCTCGAAGGCGGTGATCCCGCTGTCGTGCATCACGTTCAAGGCGTCGGCGATGTACGCGGACTGCGATTCGAGCATGTAGACGATCGAGCTGTGCCCGAGGTTGGTGTTGGGACCGTACATCAGGAACAGGTTGGGAAACCCGGCGACGGTGGTCCCCTTGTATGCACTCGGGCTGCCGTCCCAGTGCTCGGCGAGGGTGCGGCCGTTCGCCCCGCGTAACGCATGCGCCACAGGCGGTTCCGTCGGCGTGAAGCCGGTCGCGAAGATGATGGTGTCGACCTTGTGCTCGTTACCCACCGCGTCGACGACGCCGTCCGGCGTGACCCCGGCGAGTCCCGCGTCGACGAGCGTGACGTCGGGACGGTCGAGGGTCCGCAACCAGTCGTTCGACAGCAGCATCCGCTTGCAGCCGATGGTGAAGTTCGGTGTGAGCTTCCGGCGCAGTTCGGGATCCCGCACCTGCCGGCGAAGATGCGCCTTGGCCACCATCTCGAAAACCGGCAGCAGCCCGGTGGCGTGGGCGAGCACTCCGCCCAGCGCTTCACGGAAGCTGTACACGGACCCGCGGACGGCTTTCTGCACCAACGGCAGTCGACGATAGAGGCTCTTCTCGGAGCCGGACAGTTCGCGGTCGAGGCGTGGGATCACCCAGGCGGGCGTGCGCTGGAACACGGTGAGATGCTCGGCTGCGGGCGCGATCTCCGGGACGAACTGCACCGCGGACGCACCAGTGCCGATCACCGCCACGCGCTCACCGGTGAGGTCGTGGTCGTGGTTCCACGTGGCCGAGTGGAACGTGGTGCCGCCGAACGTCTCCAACCCGGGCATGTCCGGGACGCTGGGAGTCGACAGCGCACCGGTCGCGGCCACCACGACGTCGGCCGTCAGCGTTCCGCGGCTCGTCCGAACGGTCCAGATGGCCTCGTCGTCGTCCCAGTACGCTTCCTGCAGTTCACAATCGGTCACCACCCGAGACCGGACACCGGTGTCGGCCGCGACCTTCTTCAGATAACGGTGGATCTCGGGTTGGCGGGCGAACGTGTGACTCCAGTCGGCGCTCGGCGCGAACGAGTACGAGTACAGCGACGTCGGGACGTCGCACGCACACCCCGGGTAGGTGTTGTCTCGCCACGTGCCGCCGACGTCGTCGCCGCGCTCGATGATCAGGACGTCGGCCTGCGGCTGCGTCTGCAGGATGCGCGCCGCCAGTCCCATGCCGGCGAAACCGGCCCCCACGATGAGGGTGTGTACGTGTTGCGGAAGATTCACGACTTCTCCACCTTCGATTCCCACACGGGCAACAGCCGCGCGCGTAGTGATTGTTCGGCCTCGGGGGTGCGGAACAATGCCGACACCGCCAGACCGCGAACCAATTCGATACTGAGCTCGATGGCGTCGGCGTCGAACCGATCGCCGAACACCGCCGCCGACCCGCGGCGCAGAGCGTCGTTGACCTTCCGCTCGAGCGGAACCGTCGCCTCGTACAGCGCCTGGTCGGTGCGGGCGGCCACCCACAGCTCGAGGGCCGCATAGAACAGCGGGCCGGAGAAGGCGTCGGCGAGCACTTCGACGCCGCGGCCGGCATCCACTTCGGTTGCGAGGATCTCCTCCAGCCGCTTGTCCACGAGATGTTCCACGGCGGCCACCACCAGCGACTCCTTGGTCGGGAAATGGTGCAGCTGCGCGCCCCGCGACACCCCCGCCCGCCGGGCGATGCCCTGCGTCGTGGTGCGGGCGTACCCGAGCTCGACCAGCGAGTCGACGGCCGCGTCGAGCAGCTTCGTGCGCATCGCCGCGGTCCGCTCGGCCTGCGTGCGGGTCGGCTTGACCAGTTCTGTGTCAGGTGTCACACCCAGCACTGTAGGCGGAAAAAAGAAAACAGTCCAGACTGCTTTTAAGTTTCACCTGTGAGTACTTATCAACCGCCCGACGTTAATAAGTACTCACGGGCCTACGGCACCAGTCGGTACCGCAGCATCATGTCGTGGTCCTCGTGGTCGAGCATGTGGCAGTGCCACACGTAGCCCTGCAGGGGATGCGAGGTCTGCTCCATGTGGCCGTGTCCGCCTTCGGAGTGATTCATCGTGTGCGCCGACATCCCGAACGTGGCGTCCGGGTCGAAGCCGAGTTCGTCCGCGGTCGGGAACCGGACGATGATCCGGGTGATCGAGTTCGCGTCCGCGATCACCGTGTCCTTGAACCCCGACTCCCACACCTGCGGCGCCAGGTTCGGCCCGAGCACGAACGGGTCCGCCGACGGCGTCCACCGCATCCCGACCGCGGGCACCGGAACGGCCTGCATCAGGGCGTTCGTGTCGATCGCCTGCCGTCCGATCACCCGGAACGTCACCAGATGCAGGTGGATCGGATGCGGCTCGGGCGTGACGTTGACGATGTTCCACTGCTCGACGGCCCCCTGCCGGGGCACCTCGATGTCGTCGGTGGTGTAGCGCAGGTTGTTCAGCGACATCAGCGGGGACGGCTGACCGGGGCCCTGCGCGAGCTGCATCACCGATACGTTGCGCACGACCGACGGCGGCGCGACCGGCGGGAGGACGGCGAGACCACGGCTTCCGCCCCGGAGCGTCTCCGGGACGCCACCGGTGAACCCGCCGACGGTTCCGACCCGGAACCGGCAGAACCGCGGCATGATCTGCACCCCGCGCTGCGCGACCTGCGCGGGGATTGGCTCGTCGTTGCGCAGTTCCACGGTCGTGCCGGGCGCGAGGGTTCCGAAGTCGACGAGGAGGTCCACCCGCTCGCCGGGTCCGAGCCGGACGTGGTCGGTGGCGACCGGCGCGTCGAGCAGACCGCCCTCGGCGCCGATCACCCAGAACCTCATCCGGTTTTCGAAAAACAGATTCCACACGCTGAACGATGCGGCGTTCACCATCCGCAGGCGGTACAGGCCCCGCGCCACCGACATTTCCGGCCACACCTTGCCGTTGACCACGCCCACGTCACCGGGTGTGGCGGCCTCCCAGCTGCCCTGCGGGTTCAGCGGGTTCGAGCGGACACTCTGCCGTCCGTCGTCGGTGAAGTTCTTGTCCTGCAATATCAGCGGGAGTTCGAATTCGCCCGAGGGCAGACCGAGCGGGTTGCCGCTCCGACCGGTGTCGTACTCGTCGCGCAGCAGGTACATGCCTGCCAGCCCGGCGTAGATGTTGAGCCGGGTGACGCCCATCGCGTGGTCGTGATACCAGAGCGCGCAGGCTTCCTGCCGGTTCGGGAACTCGTGCACCATCCCCTGCCCGGGCCGGATCGTGTCCTCGGGGTGCCCGTCGAACTCGGGGGGCGTCCGGCCGCCGTGCAGGTGCAGCGACGTCGGCACCTGGGTGCGGTCCTGCTCGCTCACTCCGTGGATCCGCGTGTCGACGTCGGCGGCGAGGGGGTTGCTCGCGATGTCGTTGCGGTAGGTCAGTGAGGTCAGCTCGCCGACGTGGGCTTCGATCGTCGGGCCGAGGTAGTCCATGCCGCCGTAGCCCAGGGCCGGCGACGCGGGCAGATCGGGGTGGAACACGTGCGTCGTGCTGCTGGCGTGCACCTCGACTGCGCTCCCACCCACCATCGGCAACGGCGGCAACTGTTCCCGGAACGGCTGGAGCGGCGGCGAGGAAAAGACGAACGGCCGCAGCGGATCGATCCCGAACGGGTAGGCACTCGCCGATCCCACCCCGACGGCCCCGAGCCCGGCCGTCAGCGCCAGTCCACGAACGAACGACCTACGCGGAATCCGTCGATCCATTCGGAGGAGCCCCCTGCACGGTGAGAACAGCATTGCGAATCGAGTAGCCGACGGTACCGCAACCGTTGCCCCTCTCACCGGGTTTACGGGGCGTCCCTTCGCGCAGCGACCACCCTCGTGCCAGTCTGACTCCATGACCGGTGCAGCTCCGAAGAACATGGAATGGATCCCCGGGGGCACCTTCTGGATGGGTTCGGAGGACTTCTACCCCGAGGAACGCCCCGTCCACCAGGTGACCGTCGACGAATTCTGGATGGACGCGCACCAGGTCACCGTGGCCGAGTTCCGGCGATTCGTGAAGGACACCGGCCACGTCACCACCGCCGAGATAGCCCCCGACCCCGCGCAGTACCCGGGCGCGGATCCGGCTCTGCTCGTGCCCGGTTCGCTCGTATTCACCCCCACACCGGGGCCCGTCCCGCTCGACGACTACACCCGCTGGTGGTCGTTCACACCGGGCGCGGATTGGCGCCACCCTGAGGGTCCGGGCAGCAACGTCGGCGGACGCGAACGCCATCCCGTCACGCACGTGTCGTGGTTCGACGCCCGCGCCTACGCGGAATGGGCGGGCAAGGATCTGCCGACCGAGGCCGAATGGGAGTTCGCCGCCCGCGGCGGGCTGGACCGGAAGCCGTTCGTGTGGGGAGAGGAACACGAACCGGGCGGCAGGCCCGCCGGCAACGTCTGGCAGGGACGGTTCCCGTGGGAGAACCTCCTCGAGGACGGCTTCGCCGGAACGTCGCCGGTCGGCCATTTCCGGCCCAACGGTTACGAACTCAGCGACATGGCCGGCAACGTGTGGGAATGGACCACCGACTACTTCACCACCGATCACTCCGCGAGCGGGAAGAACGTCGCGCCTGCCAGTTCCTGCTGCATTCCCACCAACCCGCGAGTCGAGACGGCGCGCGCGGAGAACCCGGACGAGCCCTACGCGCGCCGCGTGATCAAGGGCGGCTCGCATCTCTGCGCGCCCAACTACTGCCTGCGCTACCGACCCTCGGCCCGGCAGGGTGACACCGAGGAGACGTCGACGTGCCACATCGGGTTCCGGTGCATCATCCGCCCGTGACGGTCTTTCTCACCTCACGGGGATGAAGACGCGCCGCGTCCACTGCGGTTGAGTCGGTGGTGTGCGGTCCACCAAATTGTCTGTGGCGCTGGCCCGGGAAGCGCTGGCCGCGCGCACCGAAACGGCCAACGGCTGGTTGCAGGGCACACCTCCCGGCCGCACGGTTCGACGCGTCATCGACGGGCTGATCGAGATCGAGCTCGTCGACCGGTCGATGACGCTCGCCGCCAGGATCTTCACGTCGGTGCTGCCCGTGATGATTGCGGCATCGACGCTGAGCGGTTGGAACGTGACCGCACGCACCATCAAGACCCAGTTCGGCTTCGACCCCACGGAACTGACGACCACGCCCGGCACTGTGGACACCACCAACCCCTCCTTCGCCGCGTTCGGGGTCGTCGGTCTGCTGATGATCGCGATCAGCGGCACGTCCTTCGCGAGGGCCCTCGCCCGGATCTACGCCAAGATCTGGAACGTCCCGTCGATCACCCTCCGAGACGCCTGGCGGTGGCTCGTCGTCCTGTTCGCCGTTGCGCTGTCGGGGACGGCGATCGGCCTGGCCGGCGAGCTCACGAGCATCCGGTTGATCGGTCCACCTCTCGCAGTCGCCGGGGAGTTCGCGGTGTGGATGGCCGTGTGGACCCTCAGCCCGTACCTCCTGACGATGGGCACGCTCAAGGGCCGTGTGCTCTGGGCGACCGGCGCGCTGACCGCCGGCGCGCTCACCGCTCTCCACGTCGGCGGGCGTCTGCTCCTGCCCCGGATCACCGCCGCAGCGCAACACCAGTTCGGGCCGCTCGGCTTGGTGTTCACCGCGATCAGCTGGCTGTTCGTCCTGTCGGTCGTGATCGTGGGGTCCGCGGTGATCGTCAAGGCCATCGCGCTCGACGAGGGTTACGTCGGGCATTACCTGCGGGGACCGGACGCCGTCGCGTCAGAACAAGCCGCCGAATCCCTTACCGAGGACGACGGCGCCCATCACGAGTAGCAGCACGCTCATCACCGCGGCGTTGTTGGACTGGAGCCAGACCTTGAGGTTGTCGAGGGTTCCGCGCATCTTGTCGGCTGCGACGGCGTAGGCGATGACCGGGACGAGGACGGTCGATCCGGCCAGCACCGTGTACACGATCAGCGCCACGACCTGCTCGCCGCCGCTCACCGCGGCCGTGCCGATCCCGACGCCCGCGGACACGCAGAGCAGCAGGTTCTTGGGATTGATTGCCGCCAGCGCGAATCCGAGACCGGTGGATTTCACGAAGTTCAGGTCGTCGATGGCCTGCATCCACTTCGGTGGCTCCGCGTGGGCATTGCGGCTTCTCCATTGCCGTCCCGCGAGCAGGAGCAGCAGCACACCCAGAACCACCTTCACCCATGACGCCGTCGCCGACGGACCGTCGGAGTCGGACGTGTCGATGCTGCCGGCGAGGAACATGAAGATGCCCGTCGCAACAAGAATTCCCAGGATCCAGCCGACGCCGAAGCCTGCGCTCGCACCGCCCGCACGCTTCGACAGCAGCATCAGGATGACGGCGATGATCGGTATCGGCGAGATCGCGACACCCACGGCGAGCGGTAACAGTTCTCCGATGACTGAGCCCATGTCCGAACCGTAGGGTCGGGGCGCCGTCTCCGCCTCGCACGTGTCGGGTGAACCGCACGTGAGTGGCAAAGTGTGCTCCGGTACGCGTTGCCACTCACCTGGGGGACAGCACGCGCGCCGCGAACGCGAGGGACTCCGGCATGGAGGCCATCAGTGATTCGCGGTGGTTCTCGGCGGCGAGTTGCTGGTATTCGACGTTCACGCCGTGCTGCTGCATCTCTGCGAGCTGCGCCCATGTCAACGGAATCGGCACCGACGTGTCGGACAGACTGTGCACCACCCGCAGGGGGCGGTCGAACCCGTCGACGGGCACCTGCTGCATCTCCCGGAACAGCGCCCGGAACTGCTCGTTCCACAGGGGCGAGGCGAACAGGTCGCCGACCGAAGTGGGATGGGCGAGCAGGTACCGGCCGAGTTCCCGGCTGCAGGTCACCTTCGCCAGCTCCATCAATTCGATCCCCTTCGGCGACAGATACCGCCGGATGTCGACCTCGGGGCGCTGGTCGTCGATGCCGGCGAGGGTCAGCAACGCATAGTTCACGATTCCGGTTGTCGGCAGAGCCGGAATCGCGGGACCCGCGGCCGGGAAGAGCTGTTCGAGGTGCGTCGGCGCCGCCACGGCGACGGCACCCCGATAGTCGAGTGCGGGTGCCCGGGCGGCGGCCTCGCGGGCGGCGAAGTAGGTCGCGTGCCCGCCCTGCGACAGTCCCGTGACGATCCACCGGTCGCTGAGCACGTCGCCGTAGACGTCGTGGGCGGCCAGGACGATGTCGACGGCGTTCGCGGCGGCGGCAGGGCCGTCGAGGTAGGCGTTGACACCGGGCGTGCCGATTCCCGCGTAATCCGTTGCTGCGACGGCGTATCCGGCGGCGATCCACTGCTCGATCGCGGGCAGTTCGACGTAGTTGAACCCGGCGACGGACGGCGCGCACTGGTCGGCGACCCCGACCGTGCCGTGCGCGTAGGACACCACCGGCCAGCCGCCGACGGGGGGATCACCACGGGGAAGGAAGATCGATCCGGTCGACTCACCGGTCGCGGTCGCGGTGCGCAGCGTCGAGTAGCGGACCCGGATGCTGTCGCCTGCCTGACCGGGGACTGCGGCGGGTGGAAGTTCGTCCTGCGACAGCAGGATTCCCTGCTGCGCGGACGCCTCGCTCGCACCGGTGAGCAGCAACAGAACCGCCGCCACCGCAGCACCGACGACTCTCATCGGCCCAGTATCCACCCGCAACCGACACGTGAGTGGCAAAGCGTGCGGAAGCACACTGTCATGTCTCAGGACTTGGAGGACAGATATGTCTCAGGACTTTGAGGACAGTTT
>NZ_JASHKX010000034.1:0-63329 GCF_030058635.1 Rhodococcus sp. IEGM 1305 | reverse complement strand
CGGCACCCAGCGCTCCGGTAGCGAGGAACAGGACAGTTGCCCCCGTGACGATGAGGATGAGCATGCTGATGATGATGCCGCGCGGCACGTTCTTCTCCGGCTCGCGGGCTTCCTCCGCGGCCAGCGGCACGCCTTCGACGGCGAGGAAGAACCAGATGGCGAATGGGACGGCCGCCCAGATTCCGAATGCGCCGAACGGCAGGAAACTCGACGCGCCCACCGCATCGGTCGCGGCGATGTCGGTGAGGTTGCCCGCGTCGAACAGACCGATCGCGGAGACCGCGAAGATCACGAGACCGACCAGTGCGATCGCCGTGATGACGAACATGGCCTTGAGTGCCTCGCCGGCGCCGGTCAGATGGATTCCGATGAAGATGGCGTAGACCGCCAGGTACACCCACCACCCGTCGGTGATACCGAACAGGTTCAGTGACTCGACGTAGCTGCCGATGAAGGTGGCGATGGCGGCGGGCGCGATCGCGTATTCGATGAGAATGGCCGTGCCGGTGGCGAATCCGCCCCACGGCCCGAGTGCGCGCCGCGCGAACGTGTAACCGCCGCCGGCGGCGGGCAGGGCGGACGACATCTCGGCCATGCCCAGCACCATGGCCAGGTACATGCCCGCGATGACGACACCGGCGATCAGCAGGCCGCCGAATCCACCCTCGGCCAGTCCGTTGTTCCATCCGGCGTAGTCGCCGGAGATCACGTAGCTGACACCGAGGCCGGCGAGCAGCACCCAGCCCGCCGAACCCTTACGGAGCGTGCGTTTTTCCAGGTAGCTGCTGTCTTCCGAGTGGAAATCGGCAGCATCGTGATGTTGACCGGTTCCGGAATTCTTGGATGGTTCTACGAGTGACATTCCGTCCCCTACGTCGATCCGAATGGTGCCTCGTCCGCACCGCTCGGGGAGCGGAATCGAACGGCCGAGGCCAATGGTGAACGAGTTGTGTACACGTCGTGTCAGCAGAACGTGACCGCGACGTAAAAACCTGGGTCGTAGCGCGCTTCGGGTGCTATGGGACCGGGCGGCGGGCGGGCACGGGACATGCGTCGACGGCTTCGGCGACCACTTGTGGTTCGAGGGACGGGGCGGGCCTCCAGCCCTGCTCCCACCGCTGGCCCACGATGACCTCCTCCGCGGCGAGGCTGGTGTTCTCCTCCGGGGTGAAGGCCCGTGCACGACTGAGAAAGCGCATGCCTTCGGGACTTTCCAGGCTGAATCCCGATCCGCGGCCGGGCACCACGTCGAGCACCAGCTGAGTGTGCTTCCACGCCTCGAACTGCGAACCGGAGATCCACACGGGCACGGCATCGGCACCCTCGGCCCGGGTGGACGGGATCTCCCCGACACCGAGACGCAGGTCGAGGACGCCGAGCAGCACGTCGCGGTCGCCGACGATGAATTCACCGTCGGGGTAACACATCGGCGCGGAGCCGTCGCAGCACCCGCCGGACTGATGCATCATCAGCGCCCCGTGGGTACCGCCGAGGCGGCGGAGAAGCTCCACCGCCCCGGCGGTTGCCTTCAGGCGCTGAGGCGCCCGGGCTGCGTCCATCAGAAGAAGCCCTGAGCCTTCTGGGCGTAGCTGACCAGCAGGTTCTTCGTCTGCTGGTAGTGCTCGAGCATCATCAGGTGGTTCTCGCGGCCGATGCCGGACTGCTTGTAGCCACCGAACGCCGCATGCGCGGGGTACTGGTGGTACGTGTTGGTCCACACGCGCCCGGCCTGGATGTCACGTCCGGCCCGGTAGGCGACGCCACCGTCCCGCGACCACACGCCGGCGCCGAGGCCGTACAGCGTGTCGTTGGCGATCTCGATGGCCTGGTCGTAGTCCTTGAACGACGTGACGGAGACGACGGGACCGAAGATCTCCTCCTGGAAGATCCGCATCTTGTTCTGACCGGTGAAGATCGTCGGCTGCACGTAGTAGCCGCCGGACAGGTCGCCGCCGAGTTCGGCACGCTCACCGCCGGTGACGACCTTGGCGCCTTCGCCCTTGCCGATCTCGATGTACGACAGGATCTTCTCGAGCTGATCGTTCGAGGCCTGCGCACCGATCATCGTGTCGGTGTCGAGCGGGTCGCCCTGGCGGACGGCCTTGGTGCGGATGGCCGCCATCGCGAGGAACTCGTCGAAGATGTCCTCCTGGATCAGCGAACGCGACGGGCAGGTGCACACCTCGCCCTGGTTGAGGGCGAACATCGTGAAGCCCTCGAGCGCCTTGTCCTGGTAGTCGTCGTTGGAGGACAGCACGTCGGAGAAGAAGATGTTGGGGCTCTTGCCACCGAGTTCGAGGGTGACCGGGATCAGGTTCTGCGACGCGTACTGCATGATGAGCCGGCCCGTGGTGGTCTCGCCGGTGAACGCGATCTTCCGGATCCGCGGGCTCGAGGCGAGCGGCTTGCCCGCCTCCACACCGAAGCCGTTGACGATGTTCACCACACCGGCGGGCAGCAGGTCGCCGATGACGGAGATCAGGTGCAGGATCGACGCCGGGGTCTGCTCGGCGGGCTTGAGAACGACTGCGTTGCCCGCGGCGAGTGCGGGAGCGAGCTTCCACACGGCCATGAGGATCGGGAAGTTCCAGGGGATGATCTGGCCGACGACGCCGAGCGGCTCGTGGAAGTGGTAGGCGACGGTGTCGGAGTCGATCTCCGACAGTGCGCCTTCCTGCGCCCGGATCGCACCGGCGAAGTAGCGGAAGTGGTCGACGGCCAGCGGAATGTCGGCGTTCAGGGTCTCGCGGATCGGCTTGCCGTTGTCCCAGGACTCGGCGAGCGCGATGGACTCGAGGTTCTCCTCGATGCGGTCCGCGATCTTGTTCAGGATGATGGCGCGCTCCGCCACCGACGTCTTGCCCCAGGCCGGAGCCGCAGCGTGTGCGGCGTCGAGCGCAAGTTCGATGTCCTCGGACGTCGAACGCGCGACCTCGCAGAACGGCTGTCCGGTGACGGGTGTCGGATTCTCGAAGTACTGGCCCTTGACGGGCGCAACCCACTGGCCGCCGATCCAGTTGTCGTAACGCGATTGGAAGGACATGACGGCGTCCGGCGAACCCGGGCGGGCATACACGGTCATCGATAACTCCCTGGTGTCGTGAAACTCGGGTGGAACTGGGTGTGACTCACAACACTAGGGACCGTACCGTTGCAACTACGTTGCGTACTGCTGATCGAACAGATCGATCCTGGACTTGACCTGGGAATACAGGGGTGAACGCGGGTCGAGGCCCGCCAGATACGCCTCCCATGCGGCGACGTCCTCACGGCCGTGGACGGACGTGGTCCACTTGGCGAGCAACCGTTGATCACCTTCCCGCAGCAGCGCCGCCTGGACGCGTGCCCGCAACTCGTCGCGAAGATCCTCGACCCCGGGCGCCTCCGACCCGGGAAGGACCGGGCCCGAGTAGACGTCGAGGGCGGCGGTGAGCTCGCCACGGTCCAGGGCTCCGCGGACCTGCCGGACGTCCGAGGTCAATTCGGCGAGCAGCCGATAGGGCCGCGAACCGAGGTTTGCCGGACCGAAAACCTTACGCAGGCGCGACATCTCGGCACGAATGGTGACGGCGTCGAGTTCGTTCTCGTCGAGCAGGACCGCGAGGCGGTCGGAACTCAGGCCTTCGGGGTGCTCCGCCAGGAGCAGGAGGATCTCCGCGTGCCGCTGCGACAGCGGGATGCGTTCGGGCCCACGGACCAGTGTCGGCCGACCCGATCCCAGCACCTCCAACCGCAGTACCGTCTCGACGAGCGGGTGCGGTGAACGCAGCTGGTGCAGTCGCAGCTCCGCCTCGGCGGCCGCGACGGTCGCCCTGATCAGCGAGAGCACCTCGGGCACCGCCACCCGCGGACCACCGGTGATGTCGATGGCCCCGACGATCAGTCCGGTCGCGGGGTCGTGGACGGGCGCCGCCGAACAACTCCAGTCGTGCACCGAGCGGCTGAAATGCTCGGCACCGAAGATCTGCACGCAATGGTCGAGGGCCAGCGCGGTACCCGGGGCATTGGTGCCGACGGTGTCCTCACTCCAGTCGGCGCCCTCGACGAAGTTCATCTCCAGTGCGCGGTCCTTGGCGGACGAATCGCCCTCCACCCACAGCAGCTGACCCTTCTCGTCCGTGATGGCCACGAGCAGCCCGGTGTCGGCGGCGTCCTCGACGAGAAGCTTGCGGACCACCGGGCGGATGATCGACATCGGGTGGGACGCCCGGTACGTGGCGAGATCCGCGGTCGCCAGATCGACGGCGCGGGCCGACCCGTCCGGGTTCACTCCCTTGCTGGTGCTGCGCATCCACGAGTCGAGGATGACGGAACGGACGGAATTCCCGTCACCGTCCGGGGCACGACCGGCGGGTGCGTGACGCTCGACGAACAGTTGATGCGCCGACGACACCCTGCGCGCCAGCATCGCGACGTCGTCTCCCGGGCGCACGGCGACCCACGGATTGCCCCCTGTGGGCGGTTGACTTTGCATCGAACTCCTCCACGGCGTCTCTGCCTACTGTAACCCGCATCACACGGGCCCGTGTCGCCCCCTCGGTCACTCCCCCAGGAAGGTACTGACGCGCTCGGCGACCATCACCGCCGTGGCGTGCGGCCCACGGCTCGGGACCACCGGGAACACCGAGGTGTCGGCGATGGTCAGCCCTTCCATTCCGCGGACGTTGCACCACTCGTCCACCACCGCCTCCCCGTCGTCGCGTCCGCCCATCCGGCAACTGCCGCACAGGTGCAGCGACGTCCCCAGATGCGCGAGCACCGCGCGGTCGGATACCTCCTCGGACAGCGGCACGACCAACGGACCGAGCTCCCGCGAACGGAGCAGTTCCAGTCCGATGGCCTGCCCCTCGCGCAGCGCCCGGCGGTCGGCGGCCGATTGCGCGTAGCGGTATTCGATTCGGGGACGGTCCCGGCGGTGCCGCGACGTGAGCCGGATGTCGCCCCGGCTGTCCGTCACCATGAGCCCGATCCCGAGGACCGGGTCGGGCTGCCCGGATCCGGGGACGAGCACGTCGAACGGCGCCGTGTACGGACGGATCTCGAGGTCGCCGACATTCAGCACCGTTTCGACCACCGGACTGGTGTCGCTGCGGCGGAGCGTGTCCCGGATACGGTACGGCAGAGCCACTTCGGGGTGATCACTGAAATCGCTGCCGACACCGGGCGCGTCGAGTACGACGGGAATGTCGTTGTCCGTCAGGTGTTCTGCCGGTCCGATTCCCGAAAGCATCAGCAGCACAGGGGTTTCGACCGGACCTGCCGCCAGCACGACCCGACCGGTGCGGACCGTGCGCCGCACACCGTCCGACTCCACCTCCACCCCGATGGTCTCGTTACCGGAGAACAGAATTCGGACGACATCGGAATTCGCTTCGACCGCCAGATTGGGCCGCTCCCATGCCGGCAGCAGGTACGCCACTGCCGTACTGACACGGTGGCCGCCGTCGACGTTCAGGGGCACCGGACCGATCCCGCCTGCGCCCGCGCCGTTCTTGTCGGGTTCCTCGGGATGTCCTGCACCGAGCGCCGCGGCTCGGAACGCCGCGCTGATCTCGCTCAGCCGCTCCGCGGGCTGCCTGCGAACGGGCATCGGTCCGGTCGTGCCGTGCCGGGAGTCGTCGAAGTCGGCGTCACGCTCGAGTGCCCGGAAGGCCGGCAGCACGTTCTCGTATGACCACGACGCGGGCCAGTGCCGGAAATCCGCTTCCGTCCCACGGACGAAGTAGGCGCCGTTGACGGCGCCGGAACCGCCGAGGACGTGCCCCCGCACCATGGCCGAGGGAACGCTTCGTGCCAACTCCACGCCGTACGTCTCGGCGAACGCGCTGCCCGGACCGACCGGCAGCGTCCGGTAGTCGAGCACGGGACAGTCGGAGACCGTTCGGTAGCCGGGTCCGGACTCGAGGAGGAGGACCGATCGTCCGGGATTCTCGCTGAGCCTGGCGGCCACGACGCATCCACTCGAACCGCCGCCGACGACCACGACGTCGGCGGCGCGAATCGGATCGGCCACTACGACTTCAACCGGGGCTTCAATGCGTCGAGGTCGCGGGCCGTGATGGCGCCCTTCCAGAGCCCGGCGCCGTACGCGACGTCGTCGATCCGCTTGAACACCGTGTGCCGCACCGGTCCCAGCCCTCCGGGCTCCCGGTGGGTCACCCAGTCGGCGACGCCCTCGGCGACGGCGATCGCGAGCGCGATACGGCGAATCCGTTTCGACAGCAGCACCGCCAGCAGAGTGATCGGCCAATAGTGGCGACACATCGCGGACGCCAGTTGCCAGGCACCGCCGGCGAAGCCCTGGGCCGCGAGTATCGCGGCGATGCGGGTCGGCTGGTCGAGGCCGGTGAACATGCGGCGCAGGCGCAGCAGCATCATCGCGAGTGTGGCGACGGCGCCGAGCAGGCCGAGCCGGGTGCAGGTGGCGGCGGCGAGGCACGCGAAGAACGTCCACGGCGACATCGACAGCGGGGGAACCATCCCCGAATGCCTTGCCGCCAGCGGCGCCGCACCGGTTCCGTAGAACAGCTTGCGGTCGAACCACTTTCCGAACGTCACGCGGTGATCGTGCGCAACGTGAGCCACCGGCTCGTACCGCAGTCGCCAGCCGGACTCCTGGAGTCGCCAGCACAGGTCGACGTCCTCCGCCACGTGCATGGACTCGTCGAAGCCGCCGAATTCGTCGAGCACCTCGCGGCGGGCGATCATCGCGGCGCTCGGGACGTACGACACCGGGCCGCCGGACTGGACCGCGGACTCCTTACGTCCGAGGTCCAGGGAGGAGCGGGCGTGCTCGTACCGCGCGAGTGTGCTCGCCTCGGGTTCGAGCGCCACGATCCTCGGGGCGACGAGTGCGACCGCGGGATCGCTGAAGTGGCCGAGCATGACCTCGATCCAACCGGTGCGCGGCAGGACGTCGGAGTCGAGGAACGCCACGAACGGAGTTGCGGCGTAACGCAGACCGGTGTTCCGTGCCGCGGCCGGCCCCTTGGCCGTCTCGTGGCGCAGAACGGTGACGCGGCCACCGCACCCGTTCTGCAGCACGGGGGCGACGATCGGGACGTCGGATCCGTCGTCGACGACGACCACCTCGAGTCCGCGGAGCGAGGCCAGCACCCGGTGCAGCCCCGACGCGTTGTTCTTCACCGGAATGACAACGGTGACATCCCGGGGCGACGGAGTACTCATGGGGCGCGGGTTGGCGACCCCCGAATCGAGGAGGCGGCGTGCAACGACCGCGGACTGCGGATCGACGACCTCGAGGTAGCCGTCTCCGATCATGGCCGCCGCGGTGGGTGCCAGCTTCAGCATCCGAGTCGGCGAACCGCCGATGAGCACTCGACCTCCGGAATATGCGCGTACCTTGGGGTCGATTCGGATCCCGAATCCGTCGGGAAGTCGAGCTTGGCGCATCAGTCGATCGTAGGCGGATCGGAGAGCGCTGGCAGGGCATGCCGGAAATTAGTCGCGTCGGCATGCCGGAAATCCGCCCTCGGCAACTCGAGGACGCCCGTGCGGGTCATTGGAGCCTCCCATCGGCGCCCGGTTCCGACCGGAGCCTTCCATCGGGGCCCGGTTCCCACCGGGCCAGTGCCTTGGTGACTGCGTGGACGAGTACGCCGAAGATCTGCGCCCCCTCCGCGGCCGTAGCGCCCGTCGGGTCACCGAGCACGCCGTTGGCCGACACGGCGACCATACCGCCTTCGCGCAGTCTTGGCATCAACCTCGCAATAGGTTCCGTATTACCGGCTTCAGCCCTGGACAACCTCACCCGACCGGGTGAAAGGTGTAGCAACAAGGACGTTTCCGTACGCCCGGCATGGGCGTCCGCCCCGGGTACCGCACACGGCACCCACGCCACATCGCGGGCCTCGTACCGAAGCAAGGCGACAGCCTTGACCAGCGCGGGCCCGTTTCCGCCGTGCCCATTGACGAACAGCACACGGTCCGCCCACCGGCACGCGGACCTGCCGTACTCGACGAGCACACTTTCGAGCGCTTCCGCCCCGAGCGAGACCGTCCCGGGAAACCCCTCGTGCTCGCCGCTGGCGCCGTAGGCAATCGGGGGTGCCACCAGTACGTGCGGCAGCGCGCGGGACACGGCGTCGGCGATGGCGGTGTCGGTGTCGAGCGGCAGATGCGGTCCGTGCTGCTCGAGAGAGCCGACCGGGACCACGACCGTCGACACGCGGGACACGAGTTCGGGCCACACCGCGTCGTCGAGGTGTCCGGAATGGGGCATCCACCGATGCTAGGCGACTCGACACCGGCCGCTGCGCGCGCTATAGCGCGAGCGCGACCCGCTCCCCCTCGATGACGGCGGAATGCGCGCGCCGCGGAGCCAGGGCGTCGCCGACGCGATGAACCTCGATACCGCTGTCGGCCAGCTCTTTCCACAGATCGTCCTCCGGCTGCTGATGCGCCGAGGACACCACCCAGTCGACGGTGAGCTGTCGCAACTCACCGGTCGGGTGGTGCAGGAGCGTGACCGCGAGCCGCCCACCGTCTGCGGCTTCGCACCCGGTCGGCACCACGTCCGTCACCTGCGTGATGCCCTTGCCGTGCGCCCGCCGGTTCCATCCCTCGAGGTCCAGCGTGATGCCGAGATCCTGGCCGACGATCATCCCCGGTGTGCAGATCGTGACGGCACACCCGGCGTCGGCGACGAACTCCGCGACGGACGTGCCCTGATGGAATCCCAATTCGTCGACCACCAGCACCGTCCCGGCCGGACGCGCGCGGCCCTCCAACACGTCCCGCACGTCCACCACCCGGTCCGACGCGCCCGCCCAGCGCGGTCGGCGCGGACGCGCCCCGGTCGCGAGCACCACCACGTCGGGACGTCCCTGCACCAGTGCCCCGGCGGTCGCGTCGGTGCCGCTCCGCACGTCCACACCGCGCCGAGCGCATTCCGATTCCAGATCGACGACGAGGTCGAGGAACTCGCGGCGGCCCGGGACGACGGCAGCCGTCCGGATCTGGCCGCCGAGAACCGTCGCGCGTTCGAACAGCGTCACGTCGTGCCCCCGCTGCGCCGCGGTCGCCGCGGCCTTGAGCCCGGCCGGGCCACCGCCGACCACGAAGACCCGTCTGCCGGGAACGGTCGGTGCGGGCAGCAGGACCGATTCCCTGCCCGCGCGCGGGTTGACGACGCACCCGAGCCACCGGCCCAGCCCCATACGTCCGATGCATTCCTGATTGCACGCCAGGCACGTTCGGATGTTTTCTTCTTCGCCTGCCAGGGCCTTCGCCGCGAAGTCCGGGTCTGCGATCTGGCCGCGCACCACCCCGATCAGGTCGCAGTGCCCCTCGTCCAAAGCCTGGTCGGCGTGGTGCGGATCGGAGAATCGGCCGACGCCGACCACGGGAAGACCGACCCGTTGCCGGATGGCGTTCGGGACGAACAGCGCGTACCCGCGAGGGACGGCCATGGAGGCCTCGATCATGTGGAGCGTCTCGGTGGCCATCCCGATGGACGTGTTGATGTAGTCGACACGGCCGTCCGCCTCCACCAGAGCGGCCACCGCCACCGCCTCGTCGAGGCGGACTCCACCATCGAACAGATCCTCCCCCGCGAGCCTCACCCCGAGTGCGCGATCCGGACCGATCGCGGCACGCACGGCCTCGACGACCTCGAGGAGGAACCGGGCCCGATTCTCCAACGATCCCCCGTAACGGTCCGTGCGCTGATTCGTAGCAGGGGCGAGGAAGCTCCGCACCAGCGACGAATGGGAACACTGCAGTTCGATCCCGTCGAATCCGCCTCGGACACAGTGCTCGGCCACGCGCGCGTACCCGTCGACGAGGGTCCGGATCTCCCGCTGATCGACCTCCTTGGGAACTTCGCGGAACAGTGGATCGGGGACGGCGCTCGGCGCCCACAGCGGCCGCCGCGAGTACATGCTCGACCCCTGGCCGCCGTTGTGGTTGACCTGAGCCAGGATCGGGACACCGTGCTGGTGGACCGCGTCGGTGATCCGCCGGTACCCAGGGACGACCTCCGGCCGGTAGCCGGCGATCACCTTCTCGTACGGCCAGTCCCCCGGATGGGTCGCGTGCTCCTCGGAGATGATCAGGCCCGCACCGCCCTTCGCGCGCGCCGCATAGTAGGCGGCGTGCTGCGCGGTGGGCAGGCCGTCGACGGCGTACCCCGTGAGGTGCGCGGAGAAGACCACCCGATTGCGCAGAGTCAGCGGCCCCACGCGCAATCGGGTGAACAGGTGGCGGTACGCGGAGGTGCTCACACCTTGGTGTTGCCCATGTCGACGGCGACCTGACTGCCCGTGACCCTCCGCGAACCGTCACCGGCCAGCCACAGCACCGCATCGGTGATGTCGTCGGTGTCGGCCAGCGGATGCTCGGTGAGGATGGTGCCGAAGCTCGACAGGTAGTGCGGGTGCTTCTCGAGTATCACGAGGCTGCCCGGATCGGTGCCCATCGGAGTCTTCACCCCGTACGGGTGAACGGAGTTGACCCGAATCCCGTATTCACCCAGTTCCTTTGCCGCGGTCTGGGTCAGTCCGACGAGCCCGAACTTGGAGGCGGCGTAATTCGCCTGCCCCGGCAACGGCTTGATGCCCGCAACGGAGCTGATCACGATGATCGAACCCCCGCGACCTCCCTCGATCAGCGCAGGCACCGCAGCCTTCAGCGTCTTCCACGCCCCGGTGAGGTTCACGTCGATCAGCGTCTCCCACTGCTCGTCGGGCATCTCCCAGAAGCGATTCCAATTGCAGATCCCGGCGTTCGCGATCACGATGTCGAGCCGGCCGAACTGTTCGACTCCCCGGTCCACCACAGACTTCAGTTGCGCACTGTCACGCACGTCCGCCTGCTCGGCGAGAATCTTTCCGCCCTCGGATTCCACGAGCCGCACCGTCTCGGCCAGGTCGTCCGGCGTCGCCGGCTCGTAGCTGTTGTACTCCGACACCGGCCCGCAGATGTCCAAGGCGATGATCGCCGCACCTTCGCGCGCCAATCGCACCGCGTGCGTCCGCCCCTGCCCACGGGCAGCCCCGGTGATGAACGCGACCTTGTCGTCGAACTGTCCCATGAAATGTCCTATCTCTCGTTGACGAGGGTGAACGGATGGTGGTCGAACTCGTTCTGCCTGTGTGCGGACACGGTCAGCGCCGCGGTGCGACCCTCACGGAACGCCTCGAGCAGTGTCCGGGGAGCCACGCAGTCGCCGACCCGCACCGCATCCGGACGCGACGAGCCGAGGGTGTCCTCGGGGAGGCGATGCGAGCAGTCGATCAGCACGGTGCACGGCACCACCGGCTCTTCGGCGGTGTACCGGTTGCGGATCCGCATGCCGTCGTCGCCGATCGACACGATGCGACTGTCGAGGTGGCGCGTCACCCCGGCTCGTTGCAACCGGGAGTTGGCATCGGCGAGATCCCCGGTCATGCCCAGTCGCGAACCGGCCACGGAATCCTGGGTCACCATGCTCACGTCGCGTCCCTGCGCCGCGAGCCATTCGGCGACCGCCACGCCGACCGGTCCGCCGACCGGGTCGAAGACGACGTGGGGCCCTTCCGCCGGCGCGCCGCCGTCGAGCAGATCCGCGGCGCCGACGCACCGGACGCTCCCCTCGACGGGGAACGGCAGCGGGCGGGGCCTGCTGCCGGTTGCGAGGACCACCGTCGCGCCCTCCCGTTCCGCGGCGTCGATGTCGGCGTCCGAGACAGTGGCGCCGAGACGGAATTCGACCCCGAGGCTGCGGCATTCGTTCTCGAGCCAGTCGGTGAGCGCTCTGAGGTGCGGCGCACCTACGGCTGCCCGCACCATCCCGCCGACCCGGGCCGACGCGTCCGCCACGGTGACGCGGTGACCGCGCAGGGCCAGCACTCGCGCCGCCTCGAGACCGGCCGGGCCGCCCCCGACCACCAGCACCGCGCCGGTGGCCACCTCGGCGATGCCCTCGACGGGATCGACGGTCTCGTGTCCCGCCGTCGGATTACCGACGCAGGTCACGACCGGATTACGGGGGTCGAGCACCTGGCACGTCTGATTGCACAGGACGCAGGGCCGCGGCGCCGCACGGCGCCGGATCTTGACGACGAGGTCGGGGTCGGCGATCTGGGCGCGCGTCATCTCGATGACGTCGGCGACACCCTCGTCGAGCGCCCGCCGGGCATCGGCCGGATCGACGACGCTGCCCTGGAGAACGACCGGGACCATGCCTGCGACGGCCGAGCGGATGTTCCGGCAGAGTTCGGTGTTGAACGCGGGTAACTGGTGGAAGTCGGGGCGGTACGCGTTCGGTGTCATCGGCCCGCCCCGGACCACCACGAGCAGGTCGAGTGCCTCGGCAAGTTCCCGTGCGTGTCCGGCGGCGATCGACGGCGTGATCCCCGCCCAGGACGTCGCCTCGTCGCAGCTCAGGCGCAGGGACAGGACCCGGTCGGGGCCCAGCTCGTCGCGGACGGCGGCGAGGACCTCCCGGGTGAGGCGCAGCGGGTCGGCGCCGTACTCGTCTGCGCGAACATTGGTGAGGTTCGAATGGAACTGCCGCAGTAGCCCTCTCGGTCCGGCGTCGAGCTCGACACCGTCCACGTCCGCGGACACGGCCGCGGCGGCCGCGGCACGGAAACCCTCGACGAGGCCGTCGATCTCCGCCTGCTCCATCTGCATCGGCATCTCACGGGAGATCACGTCGGCAATGCCCGACGGTCCCCACAGCACCGCCTGCGAGTACGCACTCGACCCCTGCAGTCCGGTGTGCCCCAGCCCGGCCAGCACCAGCGTGCCGTGCGGACGGCACGCCGCGACGACGTCCCGCCAGCCGCCGACGCAGTCGGACGCCAGCGGAGCCCGCTCGTACGGCCAGTCGGAGGCATGAACCGACGCAACCTCGGTGACGACGATCCCGGCGCCACCACGCGCCCGACGTTCGTAGTACGCGACGTGCCGCGGGGAAAGCGTTCTTCCCGCACCGAGATTGGTGGGGTGCGGACCCAGAAGCACCCTGGCCGGGGCGTGGCGTCCGGCCAGGGTGATCGGGTCCGTCAGTTGCGCAGACATCTACGCCGTTCGTCGGTCAGGATTCGGCGCCGAGCACACGGGCGAATCCGGGCGGGATCACGACGTCGGACGGCGTCAGGTCGTGGATGGACGAATGACCCAGCCCGAGCAACGCCGAGTCGATACCTCCGCGGAGGACGTCGAGAACGTTCTCGACGCCGGCCTGACCGTTCGCCGAGAGGCCCCACAGGTACGCGCGGCCGATCATGACCGCCCTCGCACCGAGCGCGACGGCCTTCACGACGTCGCTACCGCGGCGGATACCACCGTCGAGAAGCACCTCGACCTGGTCGCCGACGGCCTCCGCGATGGCGGGCAGCGCGCGGATCGGCGCCGGGGTGCCGTCGAGGTTGTTGCCGCCGTGATTCGACACGGAGATCGCGGTGACGCCGGCGTCGACGGCGCGCTTCGCGTCGTCGACCCGCATGACGCCCTTGAGCATGAACGGCCCGCCCCACTGCTCGCGCAGCCACGCGATGTCGTCCCACGTCGGCAACGGCGTCTGCATCCACTCGCCGTAGGCGCCGAAGAACGTGGGCGGTTCCTGACCGGGCTGCGCCAGGTTCGGGGTGGTCAGATCCGGGATCTTGCGAGTCTTCGCGAACTCGTACAACCACTTCGGACGAGTAATGCCCTCGGGGGCGAACTGGAGCATCGCCTTGAGGTCCATCTTCTCGGGGATGGCCGGGCTACCCCAGTCGCGTCCGTACGAGAACGACCAGTCGGTGGTGATGATCAGGCCGGTCGCCCCCGCGGCGCGGGCGCGTTCCATCCGCTGGATCAACACGTCCCGGGTGCCGACCCAGTACATCTGGAAGAACGTCTGAGGATTGGCCGCCGTGACCTCCTCGATCGACTTGCTCGCGAACGAACTCAGACCGATCGCCGTTCCCCGTGCCGCCGCCGCACGCGCGACCGCGACCTCGCCGTCGGGGTGCACCGCCTGCACACCGGTCGGGGAGATCACGACGGGCAGCGAAATCGGCTGACCCATCACGGTCGTCGACAGCTCACGCTTGTCGGACAAACCGACGACGTGGGGGGCGAACCCCAACTCGGCGAAGGCCGCGATGTTGTCGTCGACCGTCACGCCCCGCTCGGAACCGGCGATCAACGCTGCATACACCGACTTCGGCAGGCGCTTCTTCGCGCGACGCTGAGCCTCGGCCACCGTCTCGAAGAACGGATTCTTACCCATGGCAATACCTCTCGTACCTGGCAGACGACTTACGTCTGGTCCATGCCCGCAAGCGGGTTCTCGTCACAAATCTTGGCCGGCGGACGCACCATCAGCGTCAACGGAACCGGCGCCCGCGGAGTCCGGCGCTGGCCGGTGCGGGAATGGTCGACACTGGATTTCGGGATCTCCCCCGCGGCAGCCAACGCCAATTCGCCGTTGCCGATCACACATTCGGGGTCCGGGCCGTCCATCGGCAGCCCGGTGAAGAACTTCGCGGCCATGCATCCGCCGCGGCAGGAGTCGTAGTGGTTGCACTTGCTGCACGCGCCGCCGGTCTGCGGGGACCGCAGCTCCTTAAACAGCTCCGACGTCTGCCACACCTGCTGGAAACCGCCGTCCGCCACGATGTTTCCCGCGAGGAACTGCTCGTGGATCGCGAACGGGCAGGCGTAGACGTCGCCGATCGGGTCGATCAGGCACACCACCCGTCCGGCGCCGCACAGGTTCAGACCGGGCAACGCATCGCCGTACGCGGACAGGTGGAAGAAGGAGTCGCCGGTGAGCACGCCCTCACCGTTGGCGACCAGCCAGTTGTACAGCTCGCGCTGCTGCGCCTGCGTGGGATGCAGTTCGTCCCACACGTCCGCGCCGCGCCCCGACGGTCGCAGCCGGGTGATGCGCAGGGTGGCGCCGTACTTGTCGGCGAGGGCCTTGAAGTCGTCGAGCTGGGACACGTTGTGCCGGGTGACCACCACGGAGATCTTGGCGTCCGTGAAACCCGCCTCGGACAGATTCTCGAGTGCCCGCACCGCCATCGCGAACGAACCCGGACCACGAACGGCGTCGTTGACCTCGGCCGTCGCACCGTCGAGGGAGATCTGCACGTCGACGTAGTCGCTGGCCGCGAGCCGGGCGGCGACCTTCTTGTCGATCTTCACCCCGTTCGTGGAGAACTTCACCCCCACCTGGTGAGCCGTCGCATAGTCGACCAGCTCCCAGAAGTCCGAGCGAACCGTCGGCTCACCGCCGCCGATGTTCACGTAGAAGACCTGCATACGCTGCAGTTCGTCGATGATCGACTTGCACTGCTCGGTGCTCAACTCCCGCGGGTCACGTCGGCCGGAGGAGGACAGACAGTGCACACACGACAGGTTGCACGCGTAGGTCAACTCCCAGGTGAGGCAGATCGGGGCGTCGAGACCGAGTTCGAACTGGTCGACGAGGCGGCCGACCGGAGCGGAAGGCCTTTCGAGCATGGAGGTCATGGGCTGTGTCCTCTGGTACGGGTGGAGAGAGCTGGTCAGGCGGGGACGATCATGTGCGACTCGGCCAACGTGCCGAGCGCTCGCGCATACTGCGCGGCAGTGTCGTCCCCGATACCCTGCGCCCGCAGTGCGGACCGGGCGTCGGCGTGTGAGGGAAGGGCTTCGACCACCGCGACGATCGTGCGGTTCTTCAGGAACGACAGCTTGCGCGTCCCGAAGTGGTAGAGCAGCGCCCCGAAAGGTTCGGGACGCAGCGCCACCTGCGGATGAAGCTTCCAGCCCACATCGAGATCGATACCGGCGTTGCCGGCCACTGAAGCAGAAGCTGGAGCGGACATGATCAGTACACGCCGCACATGCCGTCGATCGAGACCTCTTCCACCAGGGATTCCTCGACCAAGTCGTTTTCCAGCACGTTGTTGTCGCGATCCGACACGATTTCCTCCTACTGTTCGGTGATACGGCGCGAGCCGGAGGGATGTTCCCCGTCATAGGAGACCGTCCCTGTGACTCGCCTCACCACTGTAATGGCATCGAGTGCAGAATGACAGATCGGGAGGGGACGAAAATTGAGAAGTCGTCGAAAACCATCCAGTCGGATAGGACGACGCCCGTCCACAACGCAGGATCGGATCAGCACCGTCGGGATCGAACTGTTCACGGAACAGGGGTTCGACGCCACCAGCGTCGACGAAGTCGCCGAAGCATCCGGAATCGCCCGGCGCACCCTCTTCCGCTACTTCCCGTCCAAGAACGCGATCCCGTGGGGAGACTTCGACGCACACCTCGCCGAAATGCGCGCCCAACTCGCAGCGCAACCCGACGACATCCCGATCGTCGACGGGCTCACCGCAGCACTCCTGCAATTCAACGCGTTTCCCGCGAGCGAGGAAATCAACCACCGCAAACGCATGGGGCTGATCCTGCGAGTCCCCGCCCTGCAGGCGTACTCGGTGGTGATGTACGAAGGGTGGCGCAACGTCATAGCCGAGTACGTCGCGAGCCGGCTCGGAACCTCACCGACCGACCACGTACCCCGGACCGTCGGCTATCTCCTACTCGGCGTTGCGATGTCGGCGTACGAGCAGTGGCTCGACGACGATTCGCTCGAACTGAACGAACTACTCGCCAGCGGAATGCAATCGCTCTACGATGGGCTGAGTTCCCTCGGTGAGCCCGACACCCGAACCTGACTCACTCCCGCCATCACCTCTCGGCAAGGTTGCCTCGAATGACTTCCACTCTCGACACGCCCCCTTTCGACTCCCTCGCACCGTGCGAATCCGGGCTGTGGTCACATGGTCACGTCACGGTCGAGCGGGTCGCGGCCGGGCCGCTCACACTTACCCGTGACGGCGACCAGCTGCGGGTGACGCACGCCCTGACACCCGAAGATCTGAGCGAACGACTCGTCGCCTCGGTCACCGCGTCCATCGAGGACGCCGACTTCGGTCAGGACGAATTCGAATCGACCATGGTCGGACTGGTCCGCTCCACCGTCGACGGTGCGCTCGAAGCGTGGACCGTCTACTACCGCAACTCCCTGAACGAATTGCTGGACGGCACCGCCGACTTCGCACCGATCCACGAGAAGGCGGAACAACTGGTCCGCGGTTCGGTTCTCGACCTCGGGTCGTGCTTCGGATTCCTTCCGCTCCGACTCGCCCGCGCCGGTCGGTCCGTCACGGCAACCGACATCCTGCCCGGCACCATGACCCTCCTCGACGCCGTGGCACCGGAACTCGGACTCGATCTGCGCACCCTCGTGTGCGACGCCGCGCACGTACCGGTTCCCGACAACAGCGCCGACACCGTCACCGCCATCCACCTCCTCGAACACGTGGACGAAAACATCGGGGCTGCAGTGATATCCGAGGCCCTCCGCGTTGCCCGCGACAGGGTTGTCGTCGCCGTCCCCTACGAGGACGAGGCAACGGCCTGCCATGGACACATCCGCACCTTCGACACCCCGTCGCTCACGAAGCTCGGTGAATCGACGGGACGCCCCTTCGTGGTGTTCGAACACCACGGCGGATGGCTCGTCATCGACTGCTGACCACCTCATGACGCCCACAGATGCGCCGGGGTCGGGAGCGGCGGCGCGGTTGATCTGTAGTGGTGCCCGGTCGGAGTGCCCAGGTCGATGAGGTGGGTGCCGCCGGGGTTGTGTACGGGGCGGGCGGACCATCCGTCGCCTTCCTTCGCATAATTGCACGCCTCGCAAAGCCCGGACCCGTTGTCCGCCGTCGTGGCACCGGATTCTCGGCGTGAGCGGATGTGGTCGTGATGCCGGATCGGCGCATCGCACCACGGGGTGCGGCACGTCCCGTCCCGCAGGTCGATCAGCTGTCGCAGGCCCTTCGGGAACGTGCGCGACTGCGACTCCATCGCCGTCAACGCCCCCGACTGCGGGCAGGTGTAAATCCTTCGTAAGGTGGCCTCGATACCCGACCCCACCGCATCTGCCACCAGTTGCCGGGCAATCCCCGCCGGCACCGGCCCGAATCCCTGCAGCTGCGCGGCCTCGTGCCCGCCGGCCAGCAAGGTCTCGTCCGAGAGCACCAGATTCACCGCGACGGGAACACCACTCGCAGCGGTCCGGCCGGTTCCGCGGTCGAACAACAGGTCCACCATCAGCTGATTGCGGGTGCGACCGCCGCTGTTCCCGGTCGCGATCAGACTGTCCGCATCCCGACCCAACGTGGCCTGCAAACACACCGCCTGCTCGACCGGCATCAACACACTCAGATACGCCATCGAATCCGGCGCCGGCCGTGTCGTGACCCGACGCTCGGACACCGCCGTGCGATGCCGGGCCACCACCGCCGCGGCATCGAGTTCCACCGCCAACGCCTTCGCCCGCGCGATCAGACCCCGGTCGCCGACCCCGTCGAGAGTGGCCGGGTCCGAGCACAACCGGCGGTCCACGATCGCCCGATCCGTGGCTGACAGGCACGCTGTTTCCCGCACCAACAACGTGGCGCGCCATTCGTTCAACCGGCCCGACCGCAACATCGCCAGGGTGTGCGGCATCTCGTGCACCAGAGCCCGCGCGAACCCCAGATGCCGACCGCCACGGTTCGGGGATTCCCTGCGGGCCAACGCAATCTGCGATGCGATGCCGCGGTCCCACTCCACCCGCGGCAACCCCCGAGCCCTGCGGTCCGCGCGGATAGACGTGACGACGTCGTCGGTGATCACCGCCTGCACCGCACATCCGACCGACTTCAACGTCTCGATCGCATCGAGCCACTCGATCCCCAACCCCGCACCCCTACCCACCTCGACACACCGCAGCCGCGCCGTGAACGCACGCAACTCATCCAGATCCGCTGCAATCGGAGCCCCCACAACCAACCTCCCCCAAGGTCGTTCGAAACTTTGTTCGATTCTATCAACCGAACGCGACCACAGCAATAGAAGGTTTCCGACAGGGCCGTCGAACAAATGGGCGTTCGACCACCTCCCGGTACCGCAACCGCGCGCGGGTCACGCGGCAGCGCCGGGCCCGGGAAGGACGTCAACAACGACATCGAACGATCAGGGCCTCGGCGGCCGGGATCAGCGAGGCGAACCGCTCCGGATTCGTCACCCGCCCATACGCGTCCTCCGGTGGGTCCTCCAAAACCTCGGTCCCTCTCGCCTCGGTCCGGCGCTCACGGTCGGCGCCACGACGGTTCAGCTAACGAAATCCGATGACGCAGCGACAGAAGCACCATGCGGACCCGATCGTCAGGAGCGGGCCGCCGGACCCGAAGGAGTATCCGATGACCCACAGGATCCGCAGGTTCCTTGCCGGAGCGGCCGCGTCGTCCGCCCTTGCCGCCGCGGTGGTCGCGGTTGCCGCCGCTCCCGCGCAGGCCGAACCTTCGGCCGACTGTCACACCGGCACCACGCCTACATCGGGCACCTCGCACTGCACGGCGCAGGGCGTGCCCGATGGTATGACTGCGGTCCACATCGGGACCGTCGAGTGCTTCGGCCTGACGCCGCGAGCGATTCCGGGACCCGGGGGTGTCTCGCACATTCCGTGGATTCAGGGCTATCGCCGCGATGGCCTGTGGGTGCCGACGGGGACACCGTCGACCGGATCGTGCGTCGGCGGAATCGGCGCCCCGTGGTGGGAGGTCGGCGTCTCGACGGGCGCCTTCACTACGTGCGGCCTGCAGGAGGGGATCGTCACCTACGTCAGCGTCGGCTGCAATCCGATCCGCCCCCAGTAGGGCACACGGACCGCCAGCGATCACGGAATGTGGTCGGCGAGGATCTGCTCGCGCAGTATGTCGGCGTGACCGGCGTGCTGAGCGAGTTCACGCAGTACCTGCAGGTACAGGGCCCATACGGTGCGCTCGCCCCGGCCGTCGACCGTGTCGTCGAGCGCCAGACCGGCCATTGTCCGCCGGGATGCGTCACAGCGTTCGGTCTTTGACCAATCCGAGCAGCGTCGTCTTCGAGCGCACCAGACGCAGGCGCGCCTGCACGTCGTCCAGACTGCCGCGCAGAGCGGCCCGGTACTCGTCGGGTAGTTCGTCCAACCGGCCACGAAGATCGTCAGTCCACCCCATGCCCGGCATGGTAATCGCCCCCACGCGGCCGACATGTCACATCTGCTGTGGTGGGGAGACGACGACCGCGATGAGTTTCGCGCGCGCATGCTGTCTGTACTGGAGGAGAGGTGCTGTGGCGAAGACAGTCCCGGCCCGAAGTACACCCGACCGGCTCGACACGAGGACGTTTGGAAGAGGAGCGAACCCATGGTCATCGTCGCAGGACACATCACCGTCGCACCGCAGCAGCGCGAGTCCTATCTCGCAGGCTGCGTGAGGGTCGTCGAACAGGCACGCGGCGCAGCAGGCTGCCTCGACTTCGCCATCTCCGCCGACCTGGTCGACCCCGGTCGCATCAACGTCTTCGAGCGCTGGGAGTCGCAAGCGGCGGTCGACACTTTCCGCGGCAGCGGCCCGAGCGACGAGCAAGGCGCGGACATGCTGTCGGCGTCGGTAGCCGAGTACGACGTCGCCGGCGTGCGGGCCCTGTTCGGGGAAGGCACAGCGTGAACGCGCGGCACGGCCCCGCCCCGGCCCCGATGGTCGAAAATGTAGCCATGGCGGGGGAAGCGAACGAGATCGTTCTGAGCAAGCAGGAACTTCGTGAGGTCTCCGCGTTTGCTGCGCGGTGTGCGGAGGTGGTCCTCGAGATATTCGAGGACGATCAGCCGCACGACTCGCGGCCCCGAGACGCGATCACAGCTGCGTGGGAATTCGCGCGGGGTGGAGAACGCGGGAAGTCTCTGCGCGACACAGCGTGGGCCGCCCTCGCGGCAGCCAAGGGAACGAACACTGCGGCTGCGCGCGAGGCAGCGTGGGCAGCGATGTCTGCGGCAGGCGCCGCCTATCTGCATCCGTTGGCCAAGGCCACCCAGGTCAAACATATTCTCGGAGCAGGCGCCCACGCGGCCAGAGCCGCCGAACTCGTCGCCGGTGACGATCGGACCGTCGGTGCCGGGCACGTCGAGCGAGCGGTGCTTCGTGCGACACCGGTCGTCGTCGACGTGCTCGAACGCTTTCCACCGGCACCGGGTGGCGGTGGACGGGTCGGTGAGTTGATCCGCATGCTGGACACCGACCTTCGGCGCCGACCGCCGACCCAGCCGCCCTCTGCCGCTACGAATTCGTGAGGTCGCGCCGACGGAATAGCACCACTCCGATGGCACCGACGACGACGGCGATCACCGCGAGCCAGGCCAGCGGAGTGGCCGTCACGTCCACGGCGGGAACAGGCGGGACGTGTGTGAACGGCGACAGATCGCGGACCGCCTGAGGCAGCCCGAGCAGTGATCCGAGGAAACCGAAGATCAGGCAGACCGCGAGCGCACCCCAGGAGAGCCCGGCCGACCAGGCCGGGACGCCGCCGAACGCCAACACCGCCAATGCCGCGACCACCCCGATCGCCGGTACGAAGACGAGGGCGGCCCCCGTGAGGTGCACGACCTTCCCCGGCGCGTCCTCGGTCACCAGACCGTACGCGAGCCCGGTCGCCGCCCCGGTCAGCGTCTGCAGGACCACGATGCCGACGGCGACCAGGCCGACGTGCGCCAGCATCCACCGCGGACGCGAGACCGCTGTCGCGAGAACGGGTTCGAGTCGCCCGGCCGACTCCTCACCGCGCATCCGCAGCAATGCCTGCACGGCGTAGCCTGCGACCGCGATCGCCATCATGCCGAAGATGGCGGCGAAGTAGGCGTCGACCATGTTCGTCGTGCCGCCGCCGAGCTGTTCCATCATGTCGGCCACCTGCTCGCCCTCGCCGAGGAAGTCGTCGATCTGGTCTGCGATCGCGCCGTACACCACGGCGAGGACGGCGATTCCGAATGCCCACCAGAACAGGATCGTCCGTTGTATCCGCCACGCCGATCCGACCGCCGTCGGCAGCGACCGGGAGGCACGGGCGGGGCCCGGTCGGGTCGGCACGAGCCCCGAGCCGATATCGCGGTGCTCGGTGAGGGCGAAGGCGACCGAGCCGACCGCGAGTGCGAACACGGCGGGCAGCGCCAGAACCCACCAGGCGTTGTCGTCGTACGGACGGACCTGCTCGGCCCAGCCGATCGGCGACACCCACGTCGGCCAGCCGCTCACCACCCGCGTGCCGTTGTTCGTCACCGTGCCCGTCATGTCTCCCACCGCACGCAACAGGAATGCCACGCCCAGGGCGGCCCCGGCCAGTCCGTTGGCGGTGCGGGCACTGTCCGTCACCTGCGCCGTCACCGCGGCGATCGCCGCGAACGCGATACCTGCACCGGCGACGGCCGCGCCGAGCGCCACCGACCCGTCCAGTGGCAGACCCGCCGCCACCAGCACGACGACGTTGAGCAGTCCGAGAGCGAGGTTCGCACCGACCGCCACCGCCAGGGCCGCGGTGAGCAGTGCCTTCCGGCCCACCACGGCGGCCTCGACGAGTTCGGCGCGGCCGGTCTCCTCGTTCTGGCGGGTGTGCCGCACGACCAGCAGGGTGGTCATCAGGCCGGCGGCCAGCGACAGAGGCATGACGATCTGACAGGCGAGCACGGCGCCGGCGCTGTACCCCGACACGAGACCGTTGGTGGCCAGCGCGACCGGCGACGCCGCAGTGGCCATCGCGAAACTGCGCAGGTCGGGCTCCGTGGGATACAGGCCGAGCACGCTCGACGCCGAGAACGCCTGCAGCGCTGCGAGAGCGACTAGCCACACCGGCAACTGGATGCGGTCGCGGCGCAGGGCGAGCCGCACGAGCCGGGCGGTTCCTGCAAACTGGCCGCGGCTCGCCGGCGCCGGCGCCGTCACCGTGCTCACGGCGTCCGCGTCCCCGACTCGGCCCGCCGATGGTTCTCGCCCTCTCTGGCCAGTTCGTCCCCGTAGTGCCGGAGGAACAACTCTTCCAGCGTCGGTGGTGTCGACGTCAGCGACGTGATCCCGAACGTCAGCAGGTGGCGCAGCACCCCGTCGATCGCGCTGGTGTCCACCTCGCACCGGGTGTGCAGGCCGTCGACTCGCACGTCGTACACCCCGTCGACGGCCTCGAGCCCGGTCACCGGCCGCTGCGTGTCGGCGGTGATCGACGTGCGCGTGAGGTGACGCAGTTCCGCGAGGGTGCCGGTCTCCACGGTTCGGCCCTCGCGGATGATGCTCACCCGATCGCACAGCGCCTCGACCTCCGCGAGGATGTGACTCGACAGCAGGACCGTCTTCCCCGCGTCGGACATTTCCTCGACGCAGTCCTGGAACACCGACTCCATCAACGGATCCAGCCCCGACGTGGGTTCGTCGAGCACGTACAGTTCGACGTCCGATGCGAACGCGGCCACCAGCGCGACCTTCTGCCGGTTGCCCTTCGAGTACGTGCGCGCCTTCTTCGTCGGATCGAGTTCGAATCGCTCGAGGAGTTCCGCGCGCCGCGGCTCGTCCAGCCCGCCGCGCAACCCCGCGAGGAGGTCGATCGCCTCTCCGCCGGTGAGGTTGGGCCACAGGTTCACGTCACCGGGAACGTAGGCGAGCCGCCGGTGCAACGACACGGAGTCGCGCCACGGGTCGCCGCCCAGGAGAGTGGCATTGCCCGAGTCCGCGCGCAGCAGGCCGAGCAGCACCCGGATGGTTGTCGACTTGCCGGACCCGTTGGGGCCGAGGAATCCGTGCACCTCCCCCGTCCCCACCTCGAGGTCGAGGCCGTCGAGTGCGCGGGTCGGCCCGAACGTCTTGACGAGATTCTCCACCGAGATCGCAGCCATGATGGGGACGCTACGCCGGTTCGCGGGTGGTCACGACGGGTTCCGCTGCCACCGCCGCGACGGGGCCGGATCAGATCAGACCGAGTTTGCCCGCCTCGTACACGGCCTCCGCACGGCGGCCGACGTCGAGTTTGCGCATGATGTTGCTGACGTGAAATTTCACCGTCGTAGCCGAGATGAACAGCCGCTCGCCGATTTTCGCATTCGACAGACCCTTGGCGAGGAGCTGCAGGACCTCGAGTTCACGCTCGGTGAGCCCGTCCCGCGGCGTCGTCTGCCCGTTGAGCGAGCGGATCACCGCCGACGCGCTGCGTGAATCGAATGCGCTCTCGCCGCGGGACACCGCGCGGATGGCGCGTACCAGTTCGGTGGTGTCGACGTCCTTGACCACGTATCCGCGGGCGCCGGCGTGGATGGCGCGGACGACGAGTTGCTCGTCGAGGAACGTCGTGAGCACGAGCAGCCCCATCGTGCCGTCCGCGGCGGACAGCTGGGCGCACAGTGCCAGCCCCTCGTAATCGGAGGCGGCCGACAGCTTCAGGTCCATCAGCACGACGTCCGGCGCGACGTCTCCGACGACGGCCAGCGCCTCCTGCATGGAGGACGCCTCCCCGACGACCTCGAGATCCGGCTCCCGTTCGAGGACCGATCGCAGTCCCTGACGGAGAATCGCGTGGTCGTCGACGAGCACGAGCTTCACCACCGAGGTGGGGCGAGCGGACCCGGTCTGGTCACGCACCGCGGTTCGTATGGTCATCGGTCCACCTCACTGTCGGAATGTAACGGGATCCGGGCAGCAACCCGGACTCCGCCGATCCTGGCCCGCGCCACTTCGAGGGTGCCGCCCAATTCGGCTGCCCGGGCCTGCATGTTCGCCAACCCGCGGTGGTGCCCGTCGAGGTCGTTGTTCGCCGCCATCCGCAGCATCAGTCGCATCCGCTTGGGGTCTCCGTCTCCGTCGTCGGCGACGGAGAGCAGCACCGAATCGGCCGAATACGTGAGTCGGAGGACGGCGCGCGTCGCGTGGGCGTGGACGGCCGCGTTGAACAGCGCCTCGCCGGCGATCCTCAGCAGCGCGTGTTCCCGGTCGCTGGACAGCTCGGCGGGGGTGCCGCCGACGCGTACGGTGACCGCGAGCTCGTCGGGCATGTGCACGACCCCGAGTTGTTCGAGCATCTCGGGCAGGGACGTCCGGTCGGAACCCCCGGAGTGGTTGAGCGCGTAGATGGCCGAGCGCAACTGCTCCACGGCGCGGCGCGTCAACTCCTTGGCAAGGTCGAGCCTCTCGCTGCGCTCGTCATCCGGGACACCGCTCCGGCACACCTCGATCTGCATGCCCGCCGACAGCACCGCCTGCGTGACACTGTCGTGGAGTTCGCGGGCGATCCGGTGCCGTTCCTCGTCGAGCACCTGGTGCCGGTGCGCCGCCCCGAGTTGACGCTGGGTGGATTCGAGTTCGGCGTTGCGCACCGCGAGATCGGAGGCGTTACGACGCGCCTCCGAGTACGCGTGCTCGGCCCGCTCGAGCAGCAGCTGGCCCCGCTGGTAGAGCGCCGAATTCTGCAGGGCCACGGCGGTCTGACTCGCGAGGATGCTGAGGACCGCGCCGTCGGTGGTGTCGAGTGTGCGGTGCTCGGCCGTCCAGGCCGCGAAGGCCCCCACGACGCCACCTTCGAGGACGATCGGCACGAAAGCGTGGTGCGCGTCGATGACGGGGGCGCCCCCGGTGCGCGCGGACCGGATGTCGGCCAGACACGTCACGACCTCGTCCGGCAGCGGCGGGCCCTCGACGTTGTCGACGAGGAACGGCGTCGCGTCCGGCCCCAGGACCAGGCGGCGCGGGCCGGCGTCGGGCAGCATGCCGTCGGCGAGGGCGAACGCGATCCATCGCGCGTCCAGATGCGCCCGGGCCGCCTCGGCGACCGCGCAGATGAGGGTTTCGGGGCCCTCCACGGTGCGGACGAGGGCCCGCGAAATGAGTTCCAACGCGTGGACGACACGTTCGAGACGTTCTGCGGCGCCGCGATATTGGGGGTAGAACGTCGGCTTGCCGGACCGCAGTCCGGTGAGCGTCGACAGGTCCGGGGCGTTCATGCGCTCACAGCGCAGTCCGGAACAGCGCCACCATCTGCTCCTGGGTGGCCGTGCGCGGGTTGGTGGACATGCAGGCGTCGCGGAGCGCGAACTCGGCCAGGCGTGTCAGGTCGGCTTCGCGAACTCCCAGCTGCCCCAGACCTTTCGGCACTCCGACCTCGCGGGCGAGGCGTTCCACCCGGTCCGCGACCGCGAGAGCGGCCTCCTCGGGTGTTCCGCGACGCTCCTCGAGACCGAGCGCCGCGGCGATGGCGACGAACGGGGTGGCGTCGTCGGTGGCGTTGAATCGGATGACGTGCGGGAGAAGGATGCCGTTGATGACACCGTGCGGCAGGTCGAGCAGTCCCCCGACCTGATGGCTCATCGCATGCGCGGCACCGAGGATCGCATTGGTGAACGCGAGGCCGGCTTCGAGACTCGCCTGCGCCATGACGGCGCGCGACTCCATCTCCATCGGCTCCTCGATGGTGCGGACCAGGGTGTCGGTGACCAGCCCGACCGCGCGGAGCGCATGGTGGTCGGTGAGCGGGTTGTGCGCCAGCGACACGAACGCCTCGATGCCGTGAGTGAGGGCGTCCAGGCCGGTCGCGGCATTGAGCCAGTCCGGCATGGTGGTCAGCAGCCGGGGATCGATCACGGTCACGTCCGGCACGAGCGCGCGGCCGATGATGGTGATCTTGGTGCCCCGCCGCGTGTCCGTGACGATGCAGAACTGCGACACGTCGGCGCCCGTCCCCGACGTGGACGGCACCATCACCAGCGGCGGGATCGGACTGGTCGCCTGGTCGACTCCCTCGTAGTCGAGGATGTTGCCCCCGTTCGCGGCGAGCACCGCGATGCCCTTCGTCGCGTCGATGACGGAGCCTCCGCCCAGGGCGACGAGGACATCGCACTCGCCCTCGCGGTACGCGTCGTGCCCGGCCGCGATCTCGTGGTCCTTGGGGTTGGGCGTCAACGCGCTCCACACGACGGGGGTGAGGCCCTGCTCGCGCAGCTGATCCTGAAGTTCGGCCGCCCAGCCGGCGTCGATCAGACCCGGATCGGTGACGAGCATCGGCCTCGATCCGCCGAGGCGGAGTACCGCGTGCGCGGCCTCGACCATGGACCCGATACCGAACACGATCTCGGGTGCATGGAATTTCACCAGCCTGCCCGGGGCGGTGGTGCGGGTGGACGGATAGGACACGGACAAGTCGACACTCCTCCCGACACCTGCGTGCATGTGATCCAGATTACAAGACTCTGATCTAGACCCTACGGTCCGGGACGAGCCCCCACACCCGCCGAAGGACAGGTGCGGTACCTACCCGATCGGGTAGGTAGCAGGGATCTCACCGCAACGCGTGCCCCAGTTCGGCGGCGCGGGACATCAGCTGCGCGGCGTCCCGCGCGACGACGACACGGTCGCAGATGTCCGCGTACTCCGGCATCGCGCAGGACGCCTGGTTCCAGTACCGCTCGGGTTCCGGGGTGATCCACGCCAGCCGGTGCACCTTGCGACGCAGTTCGGCGAACTCGTCGACACCCGGGGGCAAGCCGTTGCACCGCCCGTCGCCGACGACGACCACCGAGGTCCGGGAGTTCACATCGGTGCCGAACTCGGTCAGCACGCCGGCGAACACCCGGCCGTAGTCGCTGCTCGCCTCCAGGTCGATGCGCGGGTCGGCGAGCACCGACGCGAGCGCGTCGTCGTCGGTCCCGGCGAGGAGGGTGTCCGTGACGTCGACGGGCCGGTCCACGAACGCCAGGACCTGGCAGCGGCTCGCTCGACGGTGCATGGCCTGCGCCAGCCGGAGGGTGAAGGCGGTGACGGGTCGTACCGACAGCGACACGTCCGCGAGGATCAGCACCCGCGCCCGGTCCGGGCGGGGCGCCTTCACCATGAGGTGGAAGGGTATGCCCTCGGTCCGAAGGCTCGCGCGCACGGTCCGTCGCATGTCCAGCCGGCCCCGCGCGAGTTCGCGCGGCCGGGGGCGCGAAGGCCCGCGCATCCGCCGAAGCACCTCGTAGCACGCCTGATTCACTTCGGCGCGGGTCGTGGCCGCCACCGTGCCGCTCGTGGTCTTCGGTCCTTTTTCGGGTCCGGCGGTCAGGTCCCGGGCGTCCGCCAGCGCGCCGACGAAGGCCTCGACCGCCTCCGCCAGCCGGTTCAACTGGGCCGCGGTGAGTGGTTCGGCCCCATCGGAATCGGCGTAGACCGTGCTCGGGTCGTAGGCGTCGAGCCACGCGAGGATCGATTCCGGGTCGTCCCAGGACAACGATCCGACGACGGCACCGCTCGTCGACGACGCCAGGTCACCGACGGCGGTGCTCGCCGCCCGCTCGACCTCCACCGTGTAGGTGACACCGCGTCGTCCGGATTCGGCTTCCGAATCGACGGACAGATCCGCGTCGCTCGACGTCATGCTGACATCGTCGTCGTCCTTGTGGGGGTTGAAACCCTTCTGCGCCTCGGGGGTGTCGAAGTGGTCGCCCACTTCGGCGGCACGCTCGTTGTATTCGGCGTACCGCGCCGTCTCCGCGTTGTCCGCGACCTCCAGCGCGGTGGGCAGGCCCTCCGCGAACTCGGTCCGGGACGGTGCACGCGCGTCGTCGGGTGCCGCGACGGCGACCGATGCGAAGAACACGTCGAAGGCGCGGTCGAAACCCGCCTGCTCGTACGTGTACTTCGCGCACACCGCACGCAGCGACGCCCTCAGCGTGGGCAGGTCGCGGCCGCCGATCAAGCCGAACACCCGGCGGACCTCGATGACCTCGGCCGGGGACGCGGCGACGCCGTAGCGGCGCAACATCTTTCCGAAGGTCGCCGCGAGCACGTCGAGGAGTTGCGCGGGAAGGGACGGGGAGGGGTCGGGCTGCCGGCGGAGCATCGTCAGCGCCTGCCCTGCCGACCCGCGCCGATGCCGCCGCGGTCGCGACCGCCGTGCCCGCGGAACACCGCGGTGGTGGTGTTGGCCGGCCGCGATGCGACCGTCACCCGCTCCACAGGCCCGGCCGGAGCGGTTCCGCCGTCGTCCGCCGGGAACGGCTGTTCGCCGGAGAGCCGGGTGCGGACCAGTTCGACGTCGCTGGTGTATTTGAGCAGGGCGGTGAGCAGGATGTCGCGGACCGCGGCCTGCGAACTCACGGCCACCCCCGTCGATTTCAGGACCACCGCCGCACGGGCCGCGTCGATGACCTCCGCGATGGACGGACTCTTGCGGAGCGGCAACTGCCGCAACGTGCGAGCCAGATCCACCACGTCCGCCGCGACGGCCTCCTCGACCTCGGGGGCCTTGGCCGTCACGATGTCGCGCTCACGCTGCGGTGTCGGGTAGCCGAGGTGGTAGTGCAGGCACCGACGCTTGAGTGCGGGTGACAGTTCGCGAGTGTCGTTGGACGTCAAGATCACCCACGGCGCCGACCGCGCGGTGAACGTCCCCACTTCGGGGATGGTGACCTGCCCCTCCGCGAGAACTTCGAGGAGCAACGCCTCCATCGACTCCTCGGTGCGGTCCACCTCGTCGACGAGCAGCACCACCGGTTCCGGCGACAGGATCGCCTCGAGCAGCGGACGGACCGACAGGAACTTCTCGGAGTACAACCCGAAATCCTGCGCAGCCAGGAACTGCGACGCCTCGGCGACGTCGTCGAACGCGGCCATCTTCTCGCCGATGCGGTCGCGCAACATCTGCACGTGCAGAAGCTGTTTCGCGTAGTCCCACTCGTACAGGGCCCGGTTGTCGTCGAGACCTTCGTAGCACTGCAGCCGAACGAGCTTCCGCCCCGAGGCCTCGGCCAGCGACTTCGCCAGCTCCGTCTTGCCGACACCGGCAGGCCCCTCCAGCAACAGCGGACGTTCGAGGGCGGTCGCCAGGTGGACGACCACCGCGAACTCGTCGTCGGCGATGTAGTCGACCTCGCGCAACGCTTCCTTCAGTTCCGCGCCGTCGGCGAAGCGGATGTCCACCGGTTCGGGGGCTGTGTGCGGTGCAGTCATGATCGGGGCGTCCGTCCTTCGTCAGCGGTGTGGTGGTGGGAACGCATCCGGAGCGGGGCCGGGCTGGGGTGTGGCTCCCGCCCCGGACGCGAGTTTCGGTGGGTCGGTCAGTACGCGCTGTTGATCGCGTGATCGACCACGGGGAGCATCGACTCGACCGTCACCTCGCGCGGGTTGCCCGGTGTGCACCAGTCGCCCTGGATGTGCTCGGAGATGGCCCGCACGGTCTTCTCGTCGCCCCGGATGGTGTCACCGCGACCCTCGTACTTCTTGGTGTTCATCTGGTTCTTGTCGTACGAGTCGGTGCGCACCTGACCGAAGTTGTCCGGAATGCCGACGTCCTTCGCCAGGCGGATGGCCGCCTCGACCGCCGCGTCCGCGGCCTGCACCGTGGTGAGGTTGCGGGTGTCGACCCCCAGCGCTCCGGCCAGCTGGGCGTAGCGCTCGTACCGCGACGGCAGGTTGTACTCCCAGACGCGGGGCAGGGCGATGGCGTTGTTCAGGCCGTGGTGGCTGTCGAAGAATGCGCTGACCGCGTGCGAGATGGAGTGCACGATGCCGAGGCCACCGGAGTTGAATGCCTGGCCGGCGATGTACTGCGCGTTCATCATTCCCTCGCGGGCCTTCAGGTTGCGCGGCTCGAACACGGCCTCCCGCAGGTTCTTCGCGACCAGTTCCACCGAGTACAGCGCGTTGCCGAGCGACGGCGCGAAGTCGAGACGCGACACGTACGGCTCACTGCCGTGCGCGAGGACGTCGAATCCGCAGTACGCCGTGAAGTGCTGGGGGCAGGTGTAGTACAGCAGCGGGTCGTCGATGGCGAGGGTCACGATGGTCGCCTCGTCGAATCCCACCCACTTGTGCGGGTTGTTCATGTCCGACGTGTCGGTGATGACGTACGCCCACGACGTCTCCGAACCCGTACCGGCCGTGGTGGATACGGCGATGTGGGGCGGGTTCTCCTTGTTGGTGGACTTCGCGAATCCCTCGAACTCGTTGATGTTGCGGCCGTCGTGCGCGACCACCACACGGGCGCCCTTGGCTGCGTCGTGGCTCGAGCCGCCGCCGACGGAGATGATCGAGTCGCACTTCTCCTTCTGGTAGAGCGCGGCTGCCTCCATGACGTTGTAGTCCTTGGGGTTGGACTCGACCTTGTCGTAGAGCACGACCTCGACGCCCTGGTACTCGATCTTGCCGACCAGTTCCTCGATGATGCCCGAGCCGCGCAGGCCCGTGGTCATGAGCAGGGTCCGCTTGAATCCGAGGTTCTTCGCCTCGACGCCGATGATGTCGTGGGCGCCCACTCCCATCAGTGCCCGCGGGAACGGGTGGAATTCCTTGATGGGGAAGTCCCAGATCTGGTTGAGCTCGATGGCCATGGCCGTCTCCTCGATTAGTCGATGTCGGATCTGAAGCGTTGTGGAAGGGGACGCAATTGATGTGATCGGCGTCTCACCTGGAACCCACTGTGACCTAGTTCGGGCCCCGGTTACAGGCCTGCGGGGCCGAACCGTCCGACCGCGGCGCACAAACTGCCCGAACGGGCAGGTACGGCCGGGCCGAGCCGGAGGGGGCGGCACTCGATAGGCTGTCCCCTTCATGCGGAGTCCACCCGCTAGGCAAAAACTAGAACCTGTTCTATATTTGGAGCAGGCAAGCGAGCGTTCCGGCGCTGCGGAGTACGGAAGGACTGCACACACGATGACGACTGTCGAGGTGCCGCACAGCTCACGATCGGTGGTGCTCACCGTGTCGGGCGTGGTCGAGGAAACCCCCGACTCCCTGTCACTGGTCTTCGACGTTCCGGCAGACCTCGCCGACAAGTTCGCCTACAAGCCGGGCCAGTTCCTCACCCTGCGCATCCCCAGCGACCGCACGGGATCGGTCGCCCGGTGCTACTCGCTGGCCAGCTCACCGTTCACCGACGACGCCCCCAAGGTGACCGTCAAGCGGACCGCCGAGGGCTACGGGTCCAACTGGCTCTGCGACAACGTCGCCGTCGGCGACACCCTCGAGGTCCTCCCCCCGTCGGGTGTGTTCACCCCCAAGTCACTGGACCACGACTTCCTGCTGTTCGCGGCAGGCAGCGGCATCACCCCGGTGATCTCGATCCTCAAGTCCGCGCTCACCGAGGGTTCCGGCAAGGTCGTTCTCTTCTACGCCAACCGCGACGAGAAGTCGGTCATCTTCGCCGAGGAACTCCGCACACTCGCGAGCCGGTACCCGTCACGGCTCGTGTCCATCCACTGGCTGGAGACGGTCCAGGGACTGCCGAGCGTCGATCAGCTCGCCTCCGCCGTCGCGCCCTACCTCGGGCACGAAGCGTTCATGTGCGGACCGGCGCCGTTCATGGACACCATCCACAAGGCCCTCGCCGACGCCGGGATGCCGCGCAGCCAGGTGCACGCCGAAGTGTTCAACTCGCTGGCCGGCGACCCGTTCCGTGACGCCGACGTCGTGGAGGTCACCGAGGACGAGGCCGCCGACGCCGCCACCGTGGAAGTCGAGCTCGACGGCGAGATCCACAACCTCAGCTGGCCCCGCAAACAGACCCTCGTCGACATCATGCTGGCCAAGGGAATCGACGTCCCCTACTCCTGCCAGGAGGGCGAGTGCGGGTCCTGTGCGTGCACCGTGCTCGAAGGCAAGGTCGAGATGGAGAACAGCGAAATCCTCGACCCCGAGGACATCGAGAGCGGTTACATCCTGGGCTGCCAGGCCCGTCCGGTCACCGATCACCTCAAGATCGAATTCTGACTCCGCTCACCCGAGCCGGCCGAAGCCGACGACGGCGGAGTCGCTCGTCCAGTCCACTGTGTGGACGCGGATACGGCCGAACTCGTTGCCGCCGACCGTCGTAGCGGTGTCCCCGTCGACGGCGACGACGACGTTGGTGTGCTGGCCGACCCAGCTGCTGTTGTCGTAGAGCACCACGTCCCCGACGGTCGGGCGATATCCGCCACCGACCTCCTCGAACCGCGACTGCGATTCGTAGTACTCCTGCAACGTGTAGACCCCGGGAATCCGCCAGTGCCCGGAATTCGGATTCGACAGTGGCCGGCCGGCTTCCCGCATGATCCAGCTGACGAAGTCCGCGCACCAGGGCTCTTCGACCCCTTCGGAGTAGAACGTGCCCGGCCGCTGCCTGTCGTGTTCGGCCTCGAGCAACCCGACGATCCGTGCCTGCTGCGGCGACAACGCGGTCGTGTCGACGGCCGGGAATTCCGCGGTGTCCCAGGGCAGGTAGCGGTCCGGCGCCAGCCACAACACGCCTCCCGCGACGACGACCATCGCAGCGACGACGGCGCCGAGAATCACCCCGGCACGTCGGCGGCGGCGAGTGGGCGCGGGAGCAGTCATGCCACCGAATGTAGCGGGTATCCCGTCACCGCATCGCGCGGTAGCCCGCGCGCTCCTCGGCGGTCAGATGCTCGCACGCGTACGTCAGCGCGGTGCGGCCCATCGCCGCGGCGTGTCGGTCGAGGAAACCGGTGAGCAGGTCGCGGTCGACCCGCTTACCGACCTCGCGCAGCATCCAGCCCGTCGCCTTCTGCGTGAGGTCGCGGCGATCACCGAGAACACGCTCTGCGACCTCCAGCGTCGTGGAGGCGTCACCCCGGCGGATGAAACCGAACGTACTGAGCAGCGCCACGCGGCGCCGCCAGAGGTCGTCGTCCGCGGCCAGCGCGAACACCGGGTCCCGCGGCCGGTCGTACAGCCACGCGCCCAGGATCCGGTCGGCGGACGAATCCACCAGATCCCAGTTGTTCACCCGCCCCCGCAGCACCAGGTCGAGGTAGAAGGACGCGATCTTCTCGCGCAGGGCGTCGTCGCCTGCCTTCGCCGCCCGGTCGAACTGCGTCGCGAGCACCAGCAGCCCCGCCAGTCGATGCTCGTGCACCGGACTGTCGAGGAGCACCGTCACCTCCGGAAGGTCCAGATCGGCGTGAGCACGAACCACGCTGCGCGTCCCGGGAACCCGCACACCGATGAAGACGTCGCCCTCCCCGTATTCCCCCGGACCGGTCTTGAAGAACCGTGCCAGATTGACGGCGTCGGCCTCGTCCGACAACTCGTCGAGTGCGCGCTTCACGTCGTCCGCGGTGGAAGTCACGAAGGCACTGTCCCACAGGTGACCGACAGTCGCCGCGACAGTGGGGGCGAAGATCACGAAACATACTCTGACCTGCGGTTTGCGTTATCCGACTGCAATGATCCAGGTATTGATCGGTCGGTCAATCAGGCGTGTACTCGAGGTGGACACAATCCATTTTCGAGGAGGCTGGACATGAGATCGTGGAGTCGTATGCAAGATGTGGTGGCGATCGTGATCGGAGCCTTCGCGGCGCTCTCGCCGTTGTGGCTCGACACCAACAACGCCGCGATGTGGTCACTCATCGTGCTCGGTGTACTCGTGGCCCTCTCCGGTCTCGTCCATATGAGCCGCCCGGAGATGACTGTGGCCGAGTACGCGATGGCCGTCTTCGGAGTGCTGTTGTTCCTCTCCCCGTGGGTGATGAACTTCGACGCATTCACGGGCGCGTCGTGGACCGCATGGGTCGTCGGTGTCCTGGCAGTCGTCGTGGCTGTCACCGGGTTGCCGATGATGAGTTCCCGGATGCACGGACACGGAGGGCTGGCGACACATCACTGATCCGTCGACCACAGCACCGAGAACATCGATTGGGGCGGGGCACAGGCTTACGGCCTGTGCCCCGCCGTTCACGTCCGGAAAGGCCCATGCCAACACCCCATCTCGGTAAGCCCGGTGGCCCCCAACCGCGGAAAGGCCGGCGGCGGCGCAGCGCGAAGATCGACGGCGACGCCCGGGAACTGATTCTCGACGCTGCCGAATCCCTCATCGCCGTACACGGATTCGATGCCACGTCCACCGCATCGATCGCCGCTGCCGCGCACGTCCCGAAAGGACTGGTGTTCTACTACTTCCCCTCCAAGACCGACATCCTTCTGGCGCTGCTGTCCGAAAGGCTGCCGACCGAACCCTTCGGCGACGTGGGCCCCCTGGTGACCCCGGGTGACCCCGCCGCCAGCCTCGTCAACCTCGACAACGCGCTGAATCTGCGCGACCACCACTCATCGGTGATGCGCGTGATCATCTGGCGCGAGGCCGAGACCCACCCGGACGTCCGTGCGCACCTGCGACGGTTCCGCGACTACCTCAGCGACATCACCGAGCGTCTCCTGCAGGCCAGTTCGCCCTACCCCGTGCAACCCGGAACTCTCCGGGCCTGCGCGACGGCGTGGGTGGCCGCGATGTTCTCCGTGGCCGGCAACGACCGCCTCCACGACCTCGACGACCTGCCGCGACGGCACGGCGAGGAACTCGGCAACGTCGCACGCGTCGTGGCCGCCGGGATGGTTCAGCTCGGCTGAGAACGCCCCGCCGCCAACAGCTGACCGGCGGGGAACGCCTCGGCGCTCGCGGGCAGCCGCCCGGGCCTGCCGCTGAGGAAGACCTCGACGGTGCCCTCCCCCGCGCTCGGGCGGTTCAACGCATCGATGCGACGGAGAGTCTGCGTCGCCACCGCCTCGGCGCTGTCGAACAACCGCACCCCGGCGGGGAGCTGCGCCGCGATCTCGTCGGCCATCAACGGATAGTGGGTGCAGCCCAGCACCACCCCGCCCACATCGTCGGGTGTGCGCTCCACGGCCGAGGCGATCGCAGCGAAGGCCGCGTCCCGCTCGCCGCGGTCGATCGCCTCGGCGAGGCCGTGGCACGCGACACCCACGACGGAACTGCCGTTCCCGAACTTCGCGATCAGATCCGCCTGATACCGGCTCGCCGTCGTTGCCGCGGTCGCCCAGACGGCCACCGACTCACACGCGGCAGCCGCCGGTTTGATCGCCGGAACCGTGCCGACGACAGGAACTGCCGGTCCGACGAACTCCCGGACGTGGTCGAGCGCGGTGACGCTCGCCGTGTTGCACGGCAGCACGATCACCTCGGCTCCGCGGTCGAGGCAGCGCTGCGCGGTCGCGAGAACGCGGTCGATCACCCACTGCTCCGGCTTGGGACCCCACGGAGCCCCGTCCGGATCCAGAGCGAGGATCAGATCCAGGTCGGGTCGCAACTTGCGCAGCCACGCCGACGTCGGCAGCATGCCGAGACCCGAGTCGATGAGCGCAACAATCACCCGGAGAATCTATCGCGCCCCCGCCCGGCCGCCTACGCCGACGCGGCCTCGAGGACCTCGCCGATCGGAGTTCCCGCCGCGATCTTGCCCCGCATCTTCATGACGCCCCCCGCCATTCCACCGCCGACGACACCGGCCAGGATGCCGTCCCGCTCGTAGTAGGCGAGGAACTTGCGGCCGTCGTCCTTGATCACGTGCACCTCGTCGGTGGCCGCCACCGTGCCCAGTGCCTGGATCTTGATGTCGTACTGGTCGCTCCAGAAGTACGGCACCTGAGCGGCGGCGTTCTCGTCGCCGGTCCCGGTCAACGCCCCGGCGAGGATCTTGGCCTGCTCACCGGCATTGCTCCAGTGCTCGACGCGTTTGCGACCGCCCACCCGCAGCTGCCACGCGGCCACGTCGCCGACCGCCCACACGTGCGGGACCGCCGTGCGTCCGACGCCGTCGCACACCACACCGTTGTCCAGTTCGACGCCGGAGCCGTCGAGCCACGCGGTGACCGGCACCGAGCCGACACCGATCGCCACGACGTCGACCTCCACCTCGGTTCCGTCGCCGAGGACGGCTCCGGTGACCCGGTCGGTGCCCACCAGCGACGTGAGCCCGACACCGGCCCGCAGGTCGACCCCCTCGCCGGTGTGCAGCCGGGCGACGAGTCCGCCGATCTTCTCGCCGAGCACGGACGCGAGCGGCGTCGGCTGCGGCTCCACCAGCACCACGTCGAGACCACCGGCCCGCATGCTCGCCGCCAGCTCGCAGCCGATGAACCCCGCCCCGACGATCAGGGCGCGCTTGCCCTCGGCGAGGTCCGCGCGCAACGCCAGGCTCTCGTCGATGGATCGGAGAACGTGGACGCCCGCGAGGTCCGGGAGACCCGGTATCCGCCGCGGCACGAGGCCGGTGGCGATCACCAGTTCGTCGTAGCCGAGTTCGCTGCCGTCGGCGAGTCTCAGGATGCGGGATCCGGTGTCCACCGCGACCGCCTCGACACCCAGACGCAACTGGATGTTCTTCTCGTCGAAGAACTCACGCGGCTTGAGCGTGGTGTCGCTCGTCTCCCCGCGCATCACTTCCTTCGACAGCGGTGGACGGTCGTAGGGAAGGTGCGGTTCACCGCCGAGAAGAACCAGGTCACCCACGTATCCGGCCCGCCGGAGCTCCTCGGCGGTGCGCAGACCTGCCAGGCCCGCTCCCACGATCACAATTCTCTGCACTGTTCCCGTACCCGCCCAATCTGCCCCTGCGACGAACATGACCGCCATCACATCTCTGGCACAAGTCATATCAAACGCGCTCCGCGCCCGTGAGTACTTGTCAACCGCGGGCGGTTGACAAGTACTCACGGGTCAGAGGTCGGCGATGGCCTCGAGGGGCCGGGTGCGGGCGGCGCGGCTCGCCGGCCACAGCGCTGCGAGCACACCGACCACACCGGATCCGAGGAGCATCGCGATCACCTGTCCCCACGGCACCGTCACCTGGTCGAGACCCTGGTCCTTCAGGGTGCTCACGAAGCCCCACCCGAATGCGATGCCGAGCAGCACGCCGACGGCCGCACCGAACACCGCGATGAGCATCGACTCCAGGTAGATCGTGCGACGCATCTGCGACCGCTGCATTCCGACCGCGCGGAGCATGCCGATCTCCCGCCTGCGCTCGACCACCGACAGCGCGAGCGTGTTGATGATGCCGAGGATCGCGATCACGACGGCGAGTGCGAGGAGTCCGTAGAGGATCGCGAGAAGAGTGTCGATCTGCTGCCCCTGGGTTCCCTTGAACTGTTCCCGGTCCTGCACCTGAACCACGACGAACTGTTTGGTCGCGGATTCGAGGTCGGCGCGCAGCTGCGTCAGATCCGCACCCGGTTTCGCGTCGATGAGGACAGCCAGATCGGGAATCGTCGCGGCGGGCATCACCTGGCGGTACACGTCGTCCGAGACGAGCCAGTCGCCGACCAGCTGGTTGTCCTCGAAGACGCCTGTCACCTCGGCGTCGACGACCTTCCCGTCGGCGCTCGTCATCGGGACGGTCGTCCCCAGCGTCCAGCCCTTCTGCGCGGCCGTCGTCTGGGACACGACGAGGTGGTTGCCCGTCAGATCGGCGCCGCCCTCGACGAGCTTATAGTCGAGGACGCCCTCGAGCGGGCCGTCCAGCGACGCGCCCTGCTCCTGCTCGTCGTCGACCTTCACGGACACCGGATGCAGGGCGGCGGCACTCTGGACGTCGTCGAGGTTGCGCACGGCCCTCGCCGCGCCGCTGGGCACACCGATCTGGTTGGGTCCGGTGAGTACGTAGTCGGCGGACACCCCCGAGTCGACGAGCTGGTTGACGCTGGCCTTCGCGGACGCGCCGAACACGCCGATGACGGACACGAGCATCAGACCCAGTGTCAGCGCGAACGCGGTGGCGGCCGTGCGGCGCGGATTCCGCACGGCGTTGGTGCGTGCCAGGCGCCCGACCGGGCCGAACGGCTTGGCCAGCACCGCTCCGAGGGCCCCGACGATCGGGCGGGACAACGCCGGGGCGGCGAACAGCACGGCGAGGATCAGACCCAGCGCTCCGGCACCGACGACGGCGGCCGCGCCACCACCCGTGCCCCGCGAACCGATCACGAGTCCCACGACACCGAGGACACCGAGGACGGCACCGGCGATGGTGCGCGCGTGCAGTGAGTCACCGGTGGACGCGAATTCCTCCCGCATCGCCGCGACCGGCGGCACCTTGGACGCGCGCCGGGCGGGTGCGTACGCGCTGACGGTCGTCACGAGCACCCCGACCACGAGGGCGATGAGAATCGTGCGCGGCCCCACCTGCAGGGGACCTTCGGGCAGACCGACGTCGAACGCGTTCAGCAGTGCCCGCAGACCGTAGGCCAGGCCGACGCCGGCGGCGATCCCGATCGCGCTGCCGATCACGCCGACCACGAGGGCCTCGAAGACCACGGAACGACCCACCTGCTTGCGGCTGGCGCCGATCGCGCGGAGCAGCGCCAGTTCGCGCAGACGCTGGGCCACGATCATCGAGAACGTGTTGTAGATGATGAACGTGCCGACGAGCAGGGCGATCGCACCGAATGCGAGGAGGAAGTAGTTGATGAAGCTCAGCGCCTCGGTCACCTGCGCCTTGGTCTCCTCGCGCACCTCGTCGCCGGTCTGGACCTTCGCGTCGGGAAGGGCCGCGGCGATCTCGTCGCGCAGTTCGGTCTGGGACACGCCCGTCCCGGCGACGTCGATGTACTCGACGTGTTTGCCGTCGGTGAACAGTTCGCGGGCCTGCGAGTCGACGAACGTCGCGCCGATGAATCCACCGGTCTCGTTGCCGGTGTCGTAGATGCCGGAGACGGTGACGTCGACCATGCCGCGAGCGGGCACGAGAACCTTGGTGGTGTCGCCGACCGCCAGTTGCGCGCGTTCGGCGGCGCTGGCGTTGACGGCCATCTGGCCGACCTGAGCCGGCGGGCCGCCCTGCACGTACTCGTCGGGCTCACCGAGCGCCTGGCCCGGCGGCAGGTACGACTCGCCGATGCTCGGCGCACCACCCGTCTGGACGGCGGCGCCGTCGGAGTCGATGAGGACGATCTGCCCGCTGACGGCAGGTGCCACCGCGCGCACTCCGTCCAGCGCGGTGAGGGTGTCGAGGTCGGCGAGGGGCACTCCGCTGGAGTTGCGCTCCTCGCTCGACACCCGGACGTCGACCCCTTGCGCGGTGTTCTCGAAGATCGAGTCGAACGTCTTCTGGAGTGTGTCGGTGAAGACGAAGGAGCCGGCGACGAACGCGGTTCCGAGCACCACGGACAGCACCGTCAGCGCCAGCCGGACCTTGTGTGCCGCCAGGTTGCGCAGCGACACCTTGCGCATCGGGGCGCTGGATGTGGACGCCATGCGGTCAGACCGCCGCGTCGGACGCGAGGGCGTGAGCGGGCTCGTCGAGTCGCTTCATGGTGTCGAGGACCGAATCGGCCGTCGGGTCACGCAGTTCGTCGACGATCTTGCCGTCGGCGAGGAAGACCACCCGGTCGGCGTAGGCCGCCGCCCGGGGATCGTGCGTGACGATGACGACGGTCTGGTGGAACTCGTCCACCGCGGCCCGCAGGATCGACAGCACCTCACCAGAGGACTTGGAGTCGAGGTTGCCGGTGGGCTCGTCGCCGAAGATGATCTCCGGCTGCCCGGCCAACGCGCGCGCGCACGCGACGCGCTGCTGCTGACCACCGGACAACTCGCCCGGGCGGTGCTCGAGACGGTCCTGCAGTCCGAGCTTGGTGAGCACGTTCTCGAGCCATGCGGCGTCCGGCTTGCGGCCCGCGATGTCCAGCGGAAGGGTGATGTTCTCCAGTGCCGTCAGCGTCGGCACCAGGTTGAATGCCTGGAACACGAAGCCGATCCGGTCGCGTCGCAGCTGCGTCATCTGCTTGTCCGTCAGCGTCGTCAACTCGGTGTCGCCGATGAGGACCGAACCCGAACTGGCCGCGTCGAGACCGGCCAGGCAGTGCATCAGCGTCGACTTACCGGAACCGGACGGTCCCATGATCGCGGTGAACTCACCACGGGCGAACTCCGCGGATACCGCGCTGAGCGCGTGGACCTGGGTGTCGCCGGTGCCGTACGTCTTGGACAGCTCGACAGCACGGGCAGCGACAGCGGGGGCATGCGTGCTCATGATCGCCTTTCGTATTCCTCTTGTGGCGGTCCGGCCCCGTGGTGACGGGCCGGGACGGTGCACGCGCGGCGCACTCCTCCATCTTGTCGACACCCGCTGCGGCCCGCCATCAGGGACCACCCTGATCTTCGGTCGCCGCGGCCGTGATCTCGGACACGGAGACCCCCGCGGAAACGCCCACAACGGAAGTACCGACCTGGGAGAATTCCGGTATCGCCGGTGCGAAGGAGAGCCTCATGGCCATCGAATCCCCCAAACCTCGGGCCGGATCGCGGTTCCTCGACGCGTTCCTGCAATCACCGTTCGCCGGCCTGGCGCCGTGGATCGTGATGTCGCTGCTGTCCGGCCCCGGGCGGTTCGAGGAATCGGTCGCCACCGCACTCGGGTTGTCGATCCTGTTCCTGTTCCTCAGCCACCGCCGCGGCGGAACCCTCAAACCCCTCGAAGTGTTCGACATCCTCTACTTCGGGTGCCTCGCCGCGATCGGACTGTTCGCGTCCGACGACCTGATCACCTGGCTGGAGAAGTGGTCGGGCGAGATGTCGAGCCTGGCGCTGGTCGCGTTCGCGTTCGGCTCGCTGCTACTGCGCAATCCGTTCACCCTGCCGTACGCGAAAGAGACCACACCCGAGGAGTATTGGAACTCGCCGCTGTTCCTCAAGGTCAACCAGCTCATCACGCTGGTGTGGGGGCTGTCCTTCACGGTGTCGGCGGCGGCCGGACTGTATGGCGACCTCGTCCTCGACCAGCCGGACAATTTCTGGACGGGCTGGATCATCCCGATCGGGGCGTTGCTGTTCGCGCTGTCCTTCACCGAGTGGTATCCGGACGTGGCGAGCGCGCAGGCGCCGCGGGAGCCCGGGGAACCGGAAGAGGTGGCACCACCCCTCGTCAAACTGTTCGACTTCCTGCCGCCGTTCGTGATCGGCGTGGGGATCGCGATGCTCGTCACCGACAACGACCCCGACTGGCTGGGCATCACCCTGATCGTGGTCGGCGCCCTCGGCACCGCCGCGCTGCGACGCGCGGACGCACAGAGCCGAAGCAGTTCGGCCGCGTGAGGCAAAACGTCACTGATCGGATCACCGGCTACTAGCCTGATGTGACTGACGTCACAGACGAGAGGTGGGCGCATGTCGGACGCCGACAACGAGATCATCTTCGACCGCCTCGCGCACTGGGCGCAGGTCCGACCGGACGACGTCGCCGTGCAGTTCCAGGGCACCGAATACACGTGGTCCGGTTGGCACGACCGGATCCTGCACATCGCGGGAGCCTTGGCGGAGGGCGGAATCCGGGCCGGTGACACGGTCGCGTTCGTCGACAAGAACCATCTGTCCTGCCTCGAGGTCACCTACGCCGCGTCGCTCCTCGGCGCGGCCGCCGCGGTTCCGAACTGGCGGCTGGCCGGCGAGGAACTCGACTACGTGATCAACGATTCCGGGGCGCGGATCCTGTTCGTGGGCAACGAGTTCCTCCAACAGGTCATGGCACTGCGCGACCGGTTGACCGGCATCGAGCAGATCATCACCGTCGGCGGGGAGCACGACGAGTTCGAGCCGTGGCTGGCCGAGGCGTCGGTGCTGTCGTCGAGGCCGGAGGTGGGAGCGGATGCCACCGCGCTGATCCTGTACAGCTCGGGAACCACCGGCAGGCCGAAGGGCGTTCAGCTGACCCACCGCAATCTGATCGCCCACAGCGCCGCGGTGCTCGAGATCCTGCCCGCGCGGCACGACGACTGCCTGCTCGTCGCCATGCCGCTGTTCCACGTCGGCGGAAGTTGTTACGCGATCATGGGCGTGCACGCCGGCGCCCGGTGCCACTTCACCCGGGAGGCCGACGCCCCGTCCCTGTTCGGCGCGCTCGCTGCGGGTGCAAACATCGCGTTCCTGGTGCCGCCCGTGATCGCCGGAGTGCTCGCCGCAGGCGAGCAGGCCGTGGCCGCGTTCGGTGCGCTGCATCGCATCACGTACGGCGCGGCGCCGATGCCGCTGCCGTTGCTGCGCAGCGCGCTCGCCGCCTGGCCGGAGGCGGAGTTCGTCCAGGTCTACGGAATGACCGAGTGCGCGGGTGTCGTCACCGCTCTGCTGCCCGAGGTGCATCGCGATGCGGCACAGGAGGCGAGGATGGCGTCGGCAGGACAGCCCATTCCCGGTGTGGAGATGCGCATCGTGGACCCGGCCACCGCCGAGGACGTCGCCTCCGGCGAGACCGGGGAACTGTGGTGGCGTTCGGAACAACGCACGCCGGGCTATCTCGGCAAGCCCGAGGCGACCGCGGAGGCGATCACCGCCGACGGGTGGTTGCGCAGCGGCGACATGGGGCGGGCGGACGCCGACGGTTTCGTGTTCATCGAGGACCGGCTGAAGGACATGATCATCACCGGTGGTGAGAACGTGTACTCCCCCGAGATCGAACGGGTGCTCGTCGAACACCCGGCGGTGGCGGAGGTGGCGGTGATCGGCGTGCCCGACGACCACTGGGGTGAGACGGTCAAGGCCGTCGTCGTGCCGGTGACCGGAACCAGTATCGAACCGGACGAGCTGATCCATTACACCCGCCAGCGTCTGGCGAAGTTCAAGTGCCCGACGACGGTCGACGTCGTCGACCTGCTCCCCCGCAACCCCACCGGCAAGATCCTCAAGCGGGAACTGCGCGCGCCGTACTGGAAGGACCGCACCCACAAGCTCGTGTGACCGCCGTCCATACTGGGACGGTGACCGTTCGATGCCCCTGCCTGCTCGGTGAACCGTACGACGAGTGCTGCGGGAGGTATCACCGCGGCGAGACCACGGCGCCCACGGCCGAGCGCCTCATGCGATCGCGGTTCAGCGCGTTCGCCGTCCTGGATGCCGACTACCTCCTCGTGACGTGGCATCCGAGCACCCGGCCCGGGACCCTGGACCTCGATCCGGAGCAACGCTGGACCCGCCTCGACATCCTGGGCACGAGCGGCGGTGGACTGCTCGACACCACCGGCACCGTAGAGTTCCGCGCGCACTACGTGCTGGACGGCCGCCGCGAATCGCTGCACGAGAACAGCCGATTCGTCCGTGAGAACGGCAATTGGCTGTATCTGGACGCGATCGCGACGCCACGCCAGGGGCTTCCCCTTCTCTGATCGGCCCCGGCTTACGATCGGATCATGATCAACCACCGGATCGGTCCCTTCGCCGCGTTCGCCGCCTGCGCCCTGGCCCTGACGCTCACCGGATGCTCGGAGTCGAACTCCCCCAGCAGTGTGGCGGCGACGTCACCGGCCGCGGCCGCCACCACCAGCAGCGCCCTCGAATCCGAGTCGGCGCCGATCCCGACCGATGCGTCGCCGAAATCGTCCGCGGCGTCCGGGTCAGCGAAGCTCACGGTCACCGACGTCCGCGTCGGCGAGCACGAGGGATTCGACCGTGTGGTGTACGAACTCGGCGGCAAGGGCACACCGGGCTGGCGGGTCGCGTATGTGGACGGGGCGGTGCAGGACGGAAGCGGCAAGACGATTCCGGTGTCGGGCAACGGCATCCTGCAGGTGCAGATCGACGGCTCGGCGTACCCGTTCGACAGTGATGTGGAGGGATACTCGGGCCCCAACCCGGTGCCCGGCGTTCCCGGCGGCACGGTGACGGAGGTCAACGGCGCGCTCGTGTTCGAAGGCGTCACGCAGTCGTTCATCGGCGTGACGCAACCGGGCCGGCCCTTCACGGTGTCGACGCTGTCCGACCCGACGCGGGTGGTCGTGGACGTCGCGAAGTAGCGCTTCCGCGCTCGCCGCTTGACCTCGAGTAACGTTGAGGTTCTACCGTCGTGTCATACCCCGGCTCTACCGTGGGGGGATAGCGACAGGAGGCCGCTGGCATGAGCATGGAAGTCACGGCGTGGAACGCGATGTACAACGCGATGCACGCCCAAGAGGATCGTCGACCCTTCTCCCGCACGACGCTGCGGCGGATAGCCCGGTTCGCTCTGCCCCACCGTCGCAGCCTCGGGTGGTATCTACTGCTCAGCGTCGTCACGGCCGCGCTGGCGGTGGCCACCCCGGTGCTGGCGGGCCGGGTCGTCAACGCCATTGTCGGCGGCGACGCGGTGTCCGTGATCGTGCGCCTCGCGGCGCTCATCGCGGTCATCGCCGTACTCGAATCCGCTCTCGCCCTGTGGACGCGGTGGCTGTCCGCGAGCATCGGCGAGAACCTGATCCTCGACCTGCGGACCGCCGTGTTCGACCACGTGCAGCGGATGCCGATCGCCTTCTTCACCCGCACTCGCACCGGCGCGCTGGTCAGCCGCCTCAACAACGACGTGATCGGTGCGCAGCGCGCGTTCAGCGACACGCTGTCGGGCGTGGTGTCCAACCTCGTCACGCTCGGCATCACGCTCATCGTGATGATCGGGATCTCCTGGCAGATCACGCTGTGCGCACTGCTGCTGTTGCCGATCTTCGTCCTGCCCGCCCGCAGGATGGGCGCGCGGCTGGCTCAACTCAATCGTGAGGCAGCCAACCACAATTCGGTGATGAGCACTCAGATGACGGAGCGGTTCTCGGCGCCGGGTGCCACCCTCGTGAAGCTGTTCGGTCGTCCGTCGGAGGAGTCCGCCGAGTTCGCGGTCCGTGCCCGGCGGGTACGGAACATCGGTGTCCGCACGGCGATGCTGCAGTCGGTGTTCGTCACCGCGCTCACGCTCGTGTCCGCTCTCGCGCTGGCGCTCGTCTACGGACTGGGCGGGTTCTACGCGCTGCGCGGACAACTCGACGCGGGAGCCGTCGTCGCGATGGCGATGCTGCTGACCCGGTTGTACTCGCCCCTCACCGCACTGGCCAGCGCACGCATGGACGTGATGAGCGCGCTGGTGAGCTTCGAGCGCGTCTTCGAGGTCCTCGACCTGAAGCCGTTGATCGCGGAGAAGCCCGACGCGGTCGCGGTGCCCGACGGCCCGGTGTCGGTGGAGTTCGACTCCGTGGAATTCGCGTATCCCTCGGCCGACAAGGTGTCGCTGGCATCGCTCGAGGAGGTCGCGACCCTCGACACCCGCGGCGGCGTCGAGGTGCTGCACCGGCTGTCGTTCCGCGCCGAACCCGGGCAGATGGTCGCGCTGGTGGGATCGTCCGGAGCCGGCAAGTCCACCATCGCCCAACTGGTTCCCCGGCTCTACGACGCGGACGCGGGCTCGGTGAAACTCGGCGGGGTGGACGTGCGCGACCTGACCGCCGACTCCGTGCGGGCCACCGTCGGCATGGTGACTCAGGACGGGCACCTCTTCCACGACAGCGTGCGGGCCAATCTCCTGCTCGCCCGGCCGGGTGCCACGCCGGCCGAACTCGCGGAGGTGCTCGAACGGGCGCGGCTCACCGACCTCGTCGCGGCCCTGCCCGACGGCCTCGACACGGTGGTCGGCGAACGCGGCTACCGGCTGTCGGGAGGCGAACGCCAGCGGCTGACCATCGCGCGCCTGCTGCTCGCGCATCCGCGGGTGGTCATCCTCGACGAGGCGACGGCGCACCTCGACTCCACGTCCGAGGCCGCCGTCCAGGAGGCGCTGGGCGAGGCCCTCGCCGGACGGACCGCGGTGGTGATCGCGCACCGGCTGTCGACCGTCCGCGCGGCTGATCTGATCCTCGTGGTCGAGGCCGGGCGCATCGTCGAACGCGGCACCCACTCCGAGCTGCTCGCCGCGGGCGGCCGATACGAGGAGCTGTACCGCACTCAGTTCGACCCGGGCACGGTGTCGTCCCCGACGCTCACCGAGGTGCTGAGGTGAGTCTACGAATGGCGGAGAGGGGCAGGCCGATCCAATTGGGACGGTTCCTCGCCTCGTACACGGTCTCGTACACCGCCTTGTCGAGTTCGTAGGCCCGCAGCAACGCCGCCGCCTCACGCGGGTCGGTGCCCGACACAGAGGAATAGCCCTCGCAGAAGGCGTCGGCGTTGCGCTGCGCCCACTCCCTCGCGCGGAAGTCCCGCTGCGACGCCGCCCCCATCGCTCCCATCGGCACCGAATCTGCCAGCAGGTGGTGAGCGGCGTAGTCGAAGGACCGCAGCATTCCCGCGACATCCCGCAACGGGCTGTCCCGTTCCCGGCGCTCGTCGAGCGTCTTGGCGGGCTCCCCCTCGAAGTCGATGAGCAGCCACCGCTCCGGTGTCCGCAGCACCTGACCGAGGTGGAGGTCGCCGTGAATCCGCTGGACGGTGGTAGCGCCCAGAGCTTCCGCCTCGGCGAACTTGCCCCGCACCGCCGCCGCCACCTCCCCCAGTTCGGGAACGATCGAGGTGGCGGCGTCCAGCCTGCGCGTCATCGCCTCCACGGTCGTCGACGCCACCTGTCGTTCCTCCGCACCGAGCGCACGCGCCAGGGTGGCGTGCACCTCGGCGACGGCGGCGCCCATCCGGTAGGACTCACCGGCGAAGTCCGTCCCCAACTCCGCGGCGTGGAGATCCGCTTCGATCAGGAGGTCGCGGACGCTGCCGAGCGCCATGCTCCACCCGTCCGCCGAGTTGGCCTCGAAATCCTGGACCATCGCGAGGGTCGTCAGAATCCCGGCCACGTCCGTCTCCATCCACGCTCGCAGCGTCGCCACGTATTCGCTGCCCGCTTCGGCGAGCGCGAGGTGGAGTTCGACGTCCGGGTTCACGCCCGGCGTGACCAGACGGAAGATCTTCATCAGGAGCTTCTCCCCCAGCACCACCGACGTGTTCGACTGCTCCGCGCCGAGTGTCCGCCCACGGAGCCCCGGTTCGATCACCGTGCCCGGCACCGTTTTCAACTGCACCGGCCCGGATCCCTCCGCTTCCGACAGCAGGTCGGCGTACAGGGTGATGATCTCGGCATCGTGCAGGCCGTCGTACGCGATCATGACGTTCCCATCGCCATCCGGCAGCGCCCACGGCTCGAGGTCCTCGGGCAGATGACTGCGGAACCCCAGCGGTATCTGGTACACCTGCGGCGGCCCCGCCTCGAACTCCACCGACACCAGGAGATGCTCGGCGGAGAACCCGAACGCCGATGTCAGTTCGTGGCGCAGCAGGATCCGCACCGCCGCGATGGTGGTGCCCTTGGCGGCGAACCACCGCCGGTCCGGCAACCACCGGACGAGTTGCCGCTCGAGGGACTCGTCGGGAATGCGTTCACTGGTGGGTTCGTTCACTGCTGCACCGCCTGTTCCGCTTCGCTGCTGACCGGGTGTCCGCTCACCGCGCCGCCGGACTTCGGATCCGGTTGCAGCGCAAACCAGAAGAATCCGTGACCGGGAAGGGTGATCATGTATCCGTCGTCCCCGATCGCGGGGAAGGGAACGGAACCGGTGAGCTCCACGGGGATTCGGCCGGCGAACTGGGTGAGGTCCAGGATCACCGCCTGCGGGAACCTGGACAGGTTGTTGACGCACAGAATGACGTCGCTGTACGGGCGGTCCCGACTCGGCGGCGTCTCCCGCACATACGACAGGACGGCCGGGTTCGCGCTGCCGAGTTCGGTGAACGACGCCGTTCCGAACGCCGGATGCTGTTTGCGAACCTGGATCAGGCGGCGGGTCCAGTGCAGCAACGAGTTGGTCGAGTTCATCTGCGCCTCGACGTTCACCGACTGGTAGCCGTACGTGGGATCCATGATGACCGGCAAATACATTCGAGCCGGGTCGGCACGGGAGAATCCGGCGTTGCGGTCGGGCGTCCACTGCATGGGAGTCCGCACCGAGTCCCGATCGCCGAGCCAGATGTTGTCGCCCATGCCGATCTCGTCGCCGTAGTAGAGGACGGGCGAACCCGGCAGGCTCAGCAGCAGCGCGGTGAACAGCTCGAGCTGGTTGCGGTCGTTCTCGAGCAACGGCGCGAGACGTCGCCGGATGCCGATGTTCGCCTTCATCCGCGGATCTTGCGCGTATTCGGAATACATGTAGTCACGCTCCTCGTCCGACACCATTTCGAGGGTCAGCTCGTCGTGGTTCCGGAGGAAGATTCCCCATTGGCACGAACTCGGAATCGGCGGGGTCTGCGCGAGGATCTCGGAGATCGGGAACCGGTTCTGCCGGCGCACGGCCATGAAGATGCGGGGCATCAACGGGAAGTGGAACGCCATGTGGCACTCGTCGCCCACGTCCGGCTCCCCGAAGTACTCCACGACGTCCGACGGCCACTGGTTGGCTTCGGCGAGAAGCGCCCGCCCCGGGTACTCGGCGTCCATGACCGCCCGGCACTTCTTGAGAAACGCATGCGTCTCGGGCAGGTTCTCGCAGTTGGTGCCCTCCCGCTCGAACAGATAGGGCACGGCGTCCAGCCGGAAGCCGTCGATTCCGAGGTCCAGCCAGAATCGCAGCACGTCGATCATCGCGTCCTGGACGTCGGGATTGTCGTAGTTCAGGTCCGGCTGATGGGAAAAGAAGCGATGCCAGTAGTACTGCTTGCGCACCGGATCCCACGTCCAATTGGACGTCTCGGTGTCGACGAAGATGATGCGCGCGTCCGGATACCCTTCGTCACGGTCCGACCACACGTAGAAGTCGCCGTACGGGCCCTCGGGGTCGGTGCGCGACTCCTGGAACCATGCGTGCGTGTCGGACGTGTGGTTCATCACCAGGTCCGTGATGACTCTGATCCCGCGGCGGTGCGCCTGATCGAAGAGCTGGACGAAATCCTCGACCGTCCCGAACTCCGGGAGCACGGCGCGGAAGTCGCGAATGTCGTAACCGCCGTCGCGTAGCGGTGAGTCGTAGAACGGCGGCAGCCACAGGCAGTCGACGCCGAGCCAGGACAGGTAGTCGAGCTTGGACGTCAGCCCCTGGAGATCGCCCGTTCCGTCGCCGGAGGAATCGAAGAACGCGCGGACCAGCACCTCGTAGAACACCGCGGTCTTGAACCACTCGTTGTCCACTTGCAGTTCTCTGGCGTGGAAGAAGTCTTCGGACCGGGCCTCGATGATGTGGCCTTCGAGGTCGTGCTCCGGTGAGGCCGCGCCCTCCCGGGACGGGTCGGCGAAGGCCGACGACGAATCTTCCAGGGCCATAAGCACCTCGGTTCGCGACTCGATCACAGGAACAGGGGCGTTCCCCGGACACGTGCCTCGATCGTAGGTCGGTCCTGCCCGAACCGCTGGGGACGCGCGCAGAGTGTCGATCGAGGACAGTAGGTGTCCGCTATTCGCGCCACACTGAACTCATGACCGAGACACCCAGCACCCAGAACCCCATCTCCGACGAGCGCGGACTCCTTCTCCTCATGCTGGACAGCCAGCGCACCGCCTTCCGCAACGCGATGTCCGGGCTGACGGAGGAGCAGGCCCGCAGTGTGCCCAGCGCCAGCGAGATGAGCCTGGCGTCCCTCCTCAAGCACGTGATCGACGGCGAAGAGGCGATGACCTCCCGCATCACCGGGGCTCCGCGCGATGTCGGCGACGACCCGGTGGCAGCGTGGATGGCCGCATGGAACGTCACCGAGGACGAGACCGTCGACGCCCTGCTCGCCCGCTTCGACGACGCACAGCGCGCTACCGAGGCCGCGGTCGCCGCCGAAACCGATCTTGATCGCGACGTCGACCTGCCCGCCGACGTGGCGCAGTGGATGGCGTCGGGAGTCGTCTTCACGGTCCGGTACATGCTGCTGCACCAGATCGAGGAACTCGCCCGGCACGCCGGTCACGCCGACATCATCCGGCAATCCCTCGACGGCGCGCGCGCCGATACGCTGGCCGGCGGCGGCAGCTGGTCCTGACTGTTTCCGCTCTCTCGGGTAAATTCTCCGCTCGGGCGGCGCTGCAGAGCCGCCCGGACGAGACAACGAGGAGTTCAGGTGGACGGTATGAGCGTGATGCGACGCACGATCGCGGCGGCAACGGTCGGTATCGCGGCGACTTTCGGCCTGTCGGGCACGGCAGCGGCCGAACCGGCCACCCCGGACGTCCCCGGCCTCGCCGAACTGCGCACCCAGGCCGACAAGCCCGAGGCGAAGGCCGCAGTCGAGGCGCTGGCCACGTCGACGGTGCTGCATGACGTCGCGGGCGCGTACACCCCGTTCCTCTACACCGCACCGACCGTGGGTTGCGGCACCGTCGCACCGGTCACGCTGACGCTGGCGTCGGGCACCACCGGGCCCACCGCCGAGGTGAAGGCCAACGAGATCAGCTTCCAGGCCCTCTCCGCGTACCCCGGTGTGGTGAAGTCCTCGGGACTCAACGTCGCGTGGATCAACACCAAGACCGGCGCCAGCGGAATCCTGCCCCTCGACGGCGTCACCGAAGGCGGCTACCCGGCGCTGAACAAAATCGTGGCGACGGGGCCGGGCACCGTCGTGGCATCGATCTTCGGCACCGTCGGCTACACCAACGCGACCTGCTACGTGCTGCCGACCGTCGGTTCGTTCTTCGTTCCAGAGGAGGGCCCGCTGCCCGCCGAGGCGGCACAGCCCGCCCCGGCTCCCGCTCCCCCGGCGTAACCGCCGGGGATCCCCTTCGGGAGGGCCGCGTGAGAACTACTCGCGCGGCCTTTTCCGGCTGTCCCGGTCGCGCTGGAACTTTCCGCCTGCCCGATCGTCGCGGCCACCGCGCGGTCGGCCCGACGGCGGACCCGAATCGGGCTGCAGCTGAATCAGCACTCCGGAGATCCGGGTACGACGCAAAGCCTCGAGGGTCTCGCTGGACAGGTCGGCGGGCAACTCCACCAGGCTGTGGTCCGGGCGGATGCTGATGTGCCCGAAGTCGCTGCGCCGCAGCCCACCCTCGTTCGCGATGGCACCGACGATCGCACCCGGCACCACACGGTGCCGCTTGCCGACCGCGATGCGGTACGTCGCGAGCTCCTGGCCCTCCGGTCCACGCGACCGCGTCGGGGGGCCGTCGTCGAACCGGCGCGCCGGACGTTCGCGGGGCTCGCGCTCACGGCGGGGCGCGGGCGGCGGTTCGGGCGCCATGAGGAACGCCTCACCGTCGCGCGACTGCACCGCGAGCGCGGCGGCGATGTCGGCGAGCGGCACGTCGTGTTCCTGCTCGTAGTCCTCGATCATCTTGCGGAACAACGCCAGATTGTCGGACGTGAGGCTCTCGGTGATCGAGTCGCCGAACTTGGACACACGCTGCGCGTTGACGTCGTCGACGCTGGGCAGCTGCATCTCGGCCAGCGGCTGACGGGTCGCCTTCTCGATGGCCTTGAGCAGGTGCCGCTCGCGCGGTGCCACGAACAGCAACGCCTCGCCGGCGCGCCCGGCGCGACCGGTACGGCCGATCCGGTGGACGTACGACTCCGTGTCGTGCGGGATGTCGTAGTTGACGACGTGGGAGATGCGGTCCACGTCCAGGCCACGCGCGGCCACATCGGTGGCCACGAGGATGTCGAGGGCGCCGCTCTTGAGCTGGCCGATGGTCCGCTCACGCTGCGCCTGCACGATGTCGCCGTTGATCGCCGACGCGGAGAATCCGCGCGAGCGCAGTCGTTCCGCGAGGTCTTCGGTGGCCTGCTTGGTGCGCACGAAGATGATCATCGCCTCGAAGTCCTCGACCTCGAGGACACGCGTCAGGGCGTCGAGCTTGCGCTGGTGCGCCACCTGGACGTACCGCTGCGAGATGTTGGAGGCCGTCGACGTCTTCGACTTCATCGTGATCTCGACGGGATCGTGCATGTACTGCTTCGAGATCTTGCGGATGGCCCCCGGCATCGTCGCCGAGAACAGCGCCACCTGCTTGTACTCCGGAGTGTCGGCGAGGATGCGCTCGACGTCCTCCTGGAAACCCATCTTCAGCATCTCGTCGGCCTCGTCCAGGACGAGGTACGAGAGCTTGGACAGGTCGAGCGTGCCCTTCTCCAGGTGGTCGATCACTCGACCGGGCGTGCCCACCACGACGTGTGCGCCGCGCCGCAGCCCCGACAACTGGACGCCGTAACTCTGACCACCGTAGATGGGCAGCACGTGCAGGCCCGGAATATGGGCGGAGTACTTGCCGAACGCCTCCGCGACCTGCAGCGCCAGTTCCCTCGTCGGAGCGAGGACCAACGCCTGCGGCGACTTCTGCGTCAGGTCGATCTTCGAGAGGATCGGTACCGCGAACGCAGCGGTCTTGCCGGTGCCGGTCTGCGCCAGGCCGACGACGTCGTGGCCGGCGAGGAGGGGCGGAATGGTGGCTGCCTGGATCGGCGAGGGCGACTCGTAGCCCACATCGGACAGTGCCTTCAAGACCCGATCATCGATGTCGAGGTCGGCAAAAGTGGGGGGTTCGGGGTCACGCTCGATATCACTCATTGACCAGCAGTTTAGTGCACGAGTCCACAGTGCATCGCCACGCCGCGGAAATACGCGGCGACCGGGACGGGAGACACCTGCCGCACCTCGTCGCCTAGCGTGGACGGCATGGTCGATGTCGCTGTCATTCAGTTCGCTCCCAGTCAGGACAAGCACGAGAACCTGCGCACCCTCCGCACGCTCGCCGCCGAGGCCGCGGGCCGCGGCGCGAAGGTGGTGGTGGCGCCGGAGTACGCGATGTTCACGGCGCCGAGAACCGACGAGCGGATCGTCGAGTCGGCCGAGGGCCTGGACGGCAAGTTCGTCAGCGGGCTGGCCGCGACCGCGAAGGAACTCGACGTCCACCTGATTGCCGGGGTCAACGAGCAGTTGCCCGGGGACGATCACATCTCCAACACCCTCGTCGCGCTCGGACCGGGCGGCGACATCGTCGCCACCTACCGCAAACTCCACCTGTACGACGCGTTCGGCTACAAGGAATCCGACGTCATCCGCGCCGGGGAGATCGGCGCCCCGGAGACGTTCGCCGTCGACGGCCTCACGTTCGGCATGCAGACCTGCTACGACCTCCGGTTCCCCGAGGTCACCCGCCGCATCGTCGACGCGGGCGCCGACGTGCTGCTGCTGCCCGCGCAGTGGGTGCCCGGGCCGTTGAAGGAGGACCACTGGTCCACCCTCGTGCGGGCGCGCGCCATCGAGAACACCGTGTACGTCGTCGCCGCCGACCAGAGCGCGCGCACCGGGGCCGGGAACAGCATGATCGTCGATCCGATGGGCGTGACCCTCGCGTCACTCGGTGAGCGGGTGGGCACCGCGGTCGCGGAGGTCAGCGCGGAACGGATCACCGAGGTGCGGGAGAAAAACCCCGCCCTCGCGCTGCGCCGATTCACCGTCAGCGAGATCTGAACGGCGGGATCGGGAGTAGCGTCGGAGACGAACAGTTCTCCCCGATCACGGAGCGTTCGATGTTGTACACCAGTCGCGCCGACGCCGGCCGCAGACTGGCCGCCGCACTGGAGCACCTGCGCGGGACCGATCTGGTGGTGCTCGGTCTGCCGCGCGGCGGCGTCCCCGTCGCGTTCGAAATCGCTGCCGCCCTGTCGGCGCCCCTCGACGTGGTCCTCGTCCGCAAACTGGGTGTCCCGTGGCAGCCGGAACTCGCCATGGGTGCCATCGGTGAGGGCGAATCCCGGGTAATCAACGACGACGTCCTCCGCATCGCCCGGATCAGCAAGACCGCACTCGCCATGGTCGAGGCGAAGGAGCGCCGCGAACTCGAACGGCGGGCGCGGGTGCTGCGCGGCGGCAAGCCGCGAGCGTCGCTGAAGGGCCGCACGGCCGTCCTCGTCGACGACGGCATGGCCACGGGCGCGACCGCGGCGGTGGCCTGCCAATCGGTGAGGAAACTGGGCGCGGCGCGCGTGATCGTCGCGGTCCCGGTGGCGGCGCCCGAGGCCGTCGGACGTCTGCGCGTGACCGCCGACGAGGTGGTCTGCCCGTACGTTCCGGCCGATCTCGGCGGCGTCGGCAACGCGTACGACGATTTCCATCAACTCTCGGACACCGAGGTCACAGACCTGCTGGCCCACCACTGACGGTGGTTCTCGAGGAATCCTCAGCTCCAGTGCAACGTTCCCGGAGGCCCTGTCGATACACCGGACAGAGCACAGAACAGACTGCCTTTGGAGGATCTCGTGACCGTCTCTGCCGATACCGTCGAAACCGTCGTCACCGCCTGCCGCGACCGATTGGGCGACCCGTCCGGCTGGATCACCTCCGATGCCTACCGGCACAGCCTCGCCCTCTGCATCATCGAATCGGTGCAGTCGAGCGCCGGGCACAGCGAGGTCGCCGTCGTCGACCGCTACCTGGCGTACCGGCGGGCGCACCCCGATCAGCCCCTCACCGACGGCGCCCGCGACCTTCTCCGCACGTTCGAGGAGGCGGGCAGCTCGGATCAGTGGGCGGGCAAGGTCGGCTCGTACAAACGGCGGTACTCCGCGACCGGTGTGCCGATCGAGGCGCGTCACATCCAGCTGGCGGCGGAGCGACTACACCAGCTCCGGATCAACAGCATCGACGACCTCCTCGAAGCCGCCCGGGACGAAGCCGCCCTGGAGCAGATCCACGACGCGTGGATCGAGGTGTGCGGGGAGAGCAGCGACGTCACGTGGGCGCACTTCCTGATGCTCGCCGGGATCCCGGGTGTCCGGCCGAATCGGGTGGCGGACGTGTTCATCAGCGGCGCGCTCGGAATTTCGGAAGCCACCGACGACGGCCTGGCCGAGGAGATCCTCGAGGCGACGGCGACCGAACTCGGTGTCGATCCGGACCAGTTGAACTATGCGATCCGGCGCTGGCTGTCGGCGAACTCGCGGCGTCTCGAAGAGGCCGCCTGAGTTATCAGTTTACGCCGAGTTACACTTATCTCCGCTGGTCCAGGTAAGAAATACACATAACGGACATCGACCCTGGTGCGAAACTGGGACAAATGTGATCGAATGCACATCCGTCATGTCGTTTCAGTGGAGGGGTCATAGTGCGTGAATTCTCGGTACCGCAGTCGTTCTCAATTCCGGAGGACGCCTCCATGGCGGACACGGTCTTCCGTCATGCCGAGGAAGACCCGAAGTTCGTTCCGTTCAAGCGCCCCGGCAACGGCGGGTGGGTAGACGTCACCGCCGCCGAGTTCGCGGAGCAGGTGTCCGCCGTCGCGAAGGGCCTCATCGCTTCCGGCGTCGAGCTCGGCGACCGCGTCGCGATCCTGTCGGCGACCCGGTACGAGTGGGTCGTCATCGACTACGCGATCTGGACGGCAGGCGGGTGCACCGTCGCCATCTACGAAACGTCCGCACCCGATCAGGCGAAGTGGATCCTCGAAGACTCCGGCACATCGCTGCTGGTCGTCGAGAATGCCAAGCAGGCCGACGCGCTGAAGGTCGTCACCGACGCAGCGCCGGACCTGCGTGAGGTCCTGCAGATCGAGGGCGGCGCGATCGACGAGCTGTCGAAGCGCGGCGAAGGCGTCACCGACGAGCAGTTGCACGAGCGTCGTCACCAGGTGCGCGCGTCCTCCCCCGCGACCCTCATCTACACGTCGGGCACCACGGGCCGCCCCAAGGGCGTGCAGTTGACCCACTCCAACTTCTACGCGGAGTCCGCGGCCGTGAAGCTGGCGCTCAGCGACGCAATGTACGCCGGCAGGCGCACCCTGATGTTCCTGCCCCTCGCGCACGTCTTCGCTCGCGCCATCTCCTTCGGTGCGTTCGACGCCAAGGTCACGGTCGCGCACACCGCCGACCTCACCACGCTGCTCGACCAGTTCGCCGCGTTCAAGCCGCACTTCATCCTGTCGGTGCCGCGCGTGTTCGAGAAGGTCTACAACTCCGCCAAGCAGAAGGCGTACGACGGCGGCAAGGGCAGCATCTTCGAGAAGGCGTCCGCCACCGCCATCGCGTACAGCGAGGCGCAGGACAACGGCGGCGCCGGGCTCGGTCTCAAGCTCAAGCACGCCCTGTTCGACAAGCTCGTCTACTCGAAGCTGCGCACCGCCCTCGGCGGCGAGTGCGACCGCGCCGTCTCCGGTGGCGCCGCGCTCGGTGCACGCCTCGGTCACTTCTTCCGCGGCATCGGCGTCCCCGTGTACGAGGGCTACGGCCTCACGGAGACGAGCGCCGCCATCTCCGTGAACACCACCCGCGCGCAGAAGGTCGGCACCGTCGGCAAGCCGATCGACGGTCACGCCGCGAAGATCGGCGAGGACGGCGAACTGCTCCTGAAGGGTCCCGTCGTCTTCGGCGGGTACTGGCACAACGAGCAGGCCACCGCGGATTCGATCCGGGACGGCTGGTTCCACACCGGCGACCTCGGCTCGATCGACGAAGAGGGCTACATCTCGATCACCGGCCGTAAGAAGGAAATCATCGTCACCGCGGGCGGCAAGAACGTCGCGCCCGCGGTCCTCGAGGACGCGCTCCGCGCGCACCCGCTGATCAGCCAGTGCCTCGTCGTCGGCGACGGCAAGCCGTTCATCGGCGCGCTGATCACCCTCGATTCCGAAACCCTCCCGGGCTGGAAGGAACGCCACGGGCTGGCCGCCGACACCCTGGTGTCCGAACTGGTGAAGAACCCCGACCTGGTCGCCGAGATCGACGAGGCCGTGGCCGAGGGCAACAAGAAGGTGTCCAACCCGGAGCGGATCAAGAAGTACCGCATCCTCGAGGTCGACTTCACGCAGGAGACCGGTGAGCTCACGCCCACGCTGAAGCTCAAGCGGAACGTCATCCACAAGGAGCACGGCGCGGCCATCGAGGCCATCTACGCGTAGGCGGCTCCGCCGCCCGTGAGTGCTCGAGGAGTGCAGAGACTCCTCGCGCACTCACGGGTGCGCAGCGCCGAGGATGAAGTCGCGGACCACCGCGGTCACGGATGTGTGGACCTTCTCGTGAAGCAGGTCGTGGCCGGCGTCGTCGAACTCCCGGAATTCGAGGCATGCGATCCCCGCCGCCCAGTCCCGGACGGGGTCGATCGGTGCGATGCGGTCGTCCACGCCGTGCACCGCGAGCAGCGGTATCCCGAGTGACCCGAGCGCGTCCGCCGTCTGCTGCACGGCGGCGGTCTTCGGTGTCCCGCACAGAATCGCGCCCCGGAAACCGGAGTCACCGGACGCGAGAAGTTCCATCGAGACCGCGGCACCGAGCGAATGCCCCATGAGCACGAGCGGAACATCCGGCGCGTGCCTGCCGGCGAGGCCGGTGAGAAGCGCGGCGTCCTCCGCCAGGTCCGCCACCGATCCCGGATGGTCGCCTTCGGACAATCCGTGACCGGCCTGGTCGATTCCCCACACCCCGATTCCGGCAGGCGTCAGTCCGCGCGCGAACCGGTGGTAGTGACCCGTGTGCTGCCCCATGCCGTGGAGAAACACCAACTGGGCGACGGGTCCTCCCACCGCGCTCCAGTGCCGGTAGTGGACTCGTCCGGAGTGGCCGTCGAAGAAGGGCATGGCTGCCATTCTGGGCCTGTCGCACCCCGATGGCACAATCGGCCGGGTGAACTCACCGGCAGAACTGGGGACGTAGCTGTGTTCCTCCTCGACGACACCATCGTCTACAGCGCCAGCGACCTCTCCGCGGCCGCCACCTGCGAGTTCGCGTTGCTGCGCCGGTTGGACGCCACGCTCGGGCTCGCCGGCGCCGGTTCCGCCGCCCCATCCGTCGACGACGATCCGATGCTGCGACGGACGTCGAGCCTCGGCGATGCGCACGAACATCGCCGGCTCGAGCAGTTCCGCGCCGAGTACGGCGACGGGGTGGTCACGATGGACCGTCCCGAATACACCGCGCGGGGTCTGTTCGACGCGAACCTGGCCACCGTGGAGGCGATCCGCGGCGGCGCCGACGTCGTGTACCAGGGGACGTTCTTCGACGGCCGCTTCCTGGGTTTCTGCGATTTCCTCGTCCGCGACGGCGACACGTATGCCGTCTACGACACCAAACTGTCACGACACGCGAAAGTGTCGGCCCTGCTGCAGCTCGCCGCGTACGCGGAAGCGCTGGCCGACAACGGGATCCCGACGTCCCCCGACGTCCACCTGCTGCTCGGCGACGACAGCGACTCGGCGCACTCGCTCGGCGACATCGTTCCCGTGTACTCCGCGCGACGGTCCTCGCTCGAACGAATTCTCGACGAGCACCGCGACGAGCAGTCGCTCGCGGAGTGGGGCGACCCCCGGTACACGGCGTGCGGCCGGTGCGACACGTGCACCCCGGAGGTGGAGCAGCACCGCGACCTCCTGCTGGTGGCCGGAATGCGCACGACGCAGCGGAGCCGGCTGATCGCGGCCGGGATCGGCACACTCGACGCCCTCGCCGCGTACGCGGGCAGCGTCGAGGGCCTCTCCGAGCGCACCCTCGAATCGCTGCGCGCGCAGGCGGCCCTGCAGTTGCGGCAGGAGTCCTCGGGGACCCCCGAGTTCCAGGTGTACGCCCCGCAGGCTCTGGGCGGGCTACCCGAACCGGACGACGGCGACATCTTCTTCGACTTCGAGGGAGACCCGCTCTGGGCCGAGAACGGATCCACGGACTGGGGTCTCGAATACCTCTTCGGTGTGGTCGAGGGTCCCGCCGACGCCGCCGTGTTCCGGCCGTTCTGGGCACACGACCGCGCCGAGGAGCGGCAGGCACTCGTCGACTTCCTCGACTACGTCACCGCGCGCCGTCAGCAGTACCCGAACATGCACATCTACCACTACGCCGCGTACGAGAAGTCGGCGCTGCTGCGGCTGGCGGGACGGCACGGCGTCGGCGAGGAGACCGTCGACACCCTGCTGCGCGACAACGTCCTCGTCGACCTGTATCCGGTGGTGCGCGGGTGCCTGCGCATCGGTGAACGGTCCTACAGCATCAAGAAACTCGAACCGCTGTACATGCCGGAGCAGCCGCGCGACGGCGACGTCACCAATGCCGCCGCGTCGGTGGTCGCGTACGCCGACTACTGCGATCACCGCGACAACGGCCGGGAGGACGAGGCACGCGCGCTGCTGCAGGGCATCGCCGACTACAACGAGTACGACTGCGATTCCACGCTGCGGCTGCGCGACTGGCTGATCGGGCAGGCGGAGACGCACGGCGTGGCTCTCCGGCCGCCCGGCGACGGGCCCACCCCGGTGACCGAGGACTGCACCCCCGCGGAGGCGGCGTTGCGCGAGTTCGCCGGGCACGGACCGAGCGAGCATCGGGGGCACGACCAGCAGGCGGCCGCGCTCATGGCTGCTGCGGTCGGCTACCACCGCCGCGAGCGGAAACCGTTCTGGTGGGCGCACTTCGACCGGCTGGTCGTGCCGCACGACGAACTGTCGGACATCCGGGACGTTCTGGTGGTGTCGTCCGCGGTCGTCGAGGAGAACTGGCACAAGAGCAGTCCGCGGCAGCGCAAGCTGCGCCGGCGCCTGCAGCTCACCGGCCGTTTCGGGACCGGGAGCACGGTGGGGCCCAAGACCACGATGTACGCGCTGTACGACACTCCCGCACCCGAGGCGGTCGCGGGCGACAATCCGCAGCAGCGGGGAACGTGCACGGTCAACGTGCTCGACGTCGGGAAGGACGGCAGGCGCCGCGACGTGGTGATCGTCGAGGAACTCCTGAACGGCGAGGAGTACGTGCAACTTCCGACGGCGATCACCCCCGGTCCCCCGATCACGACCGACCGCATCGAATCGTCCATTGCGGTGGCCGCGGACGACATGTGCTCCCCGCTGCCGGAGCTTCCGCTGTGCGCGTCGGTGGACATTCTGCGGCGGTCCGACCCGCGCACCCGGAGCGGGAACCCGCTCCCGCCCGTCGACGGCACGGACTACGCGGGCGCGATCACCGCGGCACTACTCGACCTCGAAGACTCGTACGTCGCGGTGCAGGGGCCTCCCGGCACCGGCAAGACGTACACCGGGGCCCGGGTGATCAAGGCGCTCGTCGAGCAGCACCACTGGCGGATCGGCGTGGTCGCCCAGTCGCATTCGGTGATCGAGAACATGCTCGGCGGCGTCGTGAAGGCCGGGCTCCCCGCCGAGCTCGTCGCGAAGAAGGACGGGCGGCATCGCGCCGCGACGTGGACCGACATCAGCTCCAACGACTACCCCGGTTTCATCGACCAGGCCGAGGAAACGGGCTGCGTGATCGGCGGGACCGCCTGGGATTTCGCGAACACCGACCGCGTTCCGCCCGGCAGCCTCGATCTGCTGGTCATCGACGAGGCCGGGCAGTTCGCTCTCGCCAACACCATCGCGGTGGGCGGCGCGGCCCGCAACCTCCTGCTTCTCGGCGACCCCCAGCAACTTCCGCAGGTCAGCCAGGGCACCCATCCGGAACCGGTGGACGCGTCGGCCCTCGGGTGGCTCGCCGAGGGGCACGGGGCTCTGCCCGCGAGTCGGGGCTATTTCCTCGAACGCACGTGGCGGATGCACCCGGAACTGTGCGCACCCGTATCGACGCTGTCCTACGATGGCAAGCTGCGTTCGCAGGAATCTGCCAGTGCCGCACGGCGACTCGACGGCTTGGAGCCGGGTGTGCACACCGTCTTCGTCGACCACCAGGGCAACGCCACCCAATCCCCGGAGGAATCGCGGGAGGTGGTCAACCGGATCACGAAGCTGCTCGGTTCCGGGTGGACCGACCCCAGCGAGTTCGAGGGCACCCGCCCACTCGACGAGTCCGACATCCTGGTGGTGGCGCCGTACAACGCGCAGGTCGGGTTGATCGAACGTGATCTGGCCGCGGTCGGTCTCGACAAGGTCGAGGTGGGCACGGTCGACAAGTTCCAGGGGCGGGAGGCTGCCGTTGCCATCGTGTCGATGACCGCGTCGGCGATCGAGGACGTGCCGCGCGGCATGTCGTTCCTGCTGTCGCGGAACAGGATGAACGTGGCGGTGTCCCGCGGCAAGTGGGCGGCGATCATCATCCGGTCGGAATCGTTGACGCAGTACATGCCGAGCACCCCGGAAGGTCTGACCGAGCTGGGCGCCTTCATGCGGCTCACCGGTCAGCCGAAGCACTGACCTTCGCCGCGGTAGGTGGGCACCACGGTGCGGGAGCCGTCCGACTCGACGAGGTGCACCTCGGTGAACCGCTCGCACAGCTCGCCGGCCTTCGCGTGCCGGAACCACACCCGGTCGCCGATGGCGAGATCCGCTGCCGCCTTTCCGGTCACCGGGGTCTGGACCTCGCCGGCGCCCTCGTTGCGCAGTAGCTTCAGCCGCGGGGGCCACACCGGCTTGGGCACGCGACTGCCCCCGGCGGGACCGGAGGCGATGTAGCCGCCGCCGAACAGCGTCGCGATGCCGGGAGTCGGACGCCGGACCGCCGACAGGGCGAAGTACAGCGACGGGTGCGGACGGAACGCGCGGTACCTGTCGAAGAGCGTCGGGACGTACAGGCCGGAACCGGCCGTCACCTCCGTCACTACCTGGTCCGCGGAGCTCACCTCGAGCGAGCCGGTGCCCCCGCTGTTGACGATTTCGAGCACCCCGACCTCCGACTGCACGGCGTTCACCACGGCACCGCGACGGGTCGCGAGTTCATTCGCGGACGCCCGCTTCATCCAGCCGATCGGTGGACTGGAATCGGGCAGACCCGCGATCTGCGCTTCGTAGAACATGACGCCGACGACGGCGAACCCCCGCCCCGCGGCGCGCTTCGCGAAGGCGGCGACGGCGGACGGTTCGCGGAGCGGGGAACGGCGGACCCCGATGTGGAGGGGGCCGAGCCGCAGCGAGGCGTCCACGTCGATGCACAGCCGGGCGCGGAGGAAGGTGGTGCCGGCCGCGGCGAGAACGAAGTCGAGGTGGTCGTCGCTGTCGACCATCAACGTGATCCGGTTCAGCAGTTCGGGGTCGGCTGCGAGTTCGGCGATGGCCCCGCGGTCGGCCGTCGGGTAGCCCATGAGGATGTCGTCCGCGCCGCGGCGGGCGAGCCAGATCGCCTCGCGCAGTGAATACGCCATGATCCCGCGGAACCCGCCGGCCCCGGTGAGCTTCTCCCCCAGTGCGACCTGGAGTACCGCGCGGCAGCGAACGGATTTGCTGGCGACGCGGACGGGCGTGCCGCCCGCGCGCAGCACCAGGTCGGCGGCGTTGGCGCGCAGCGTGGTCAGATCCAGCGCGGCCAGCGGCGGGTCGACCTCGGTTGTCGAGGCGATGAGACGGTCGAGCGTGGGCGTCACAGTTCGTCCAATCTTGTCCATCGGTCTGCGACGCCAGTCAACCACCGAGTTGGACGATTGTCCAGATTGACATCGGACCTGCTCAGGCCCGCTCGACCGCCTTCGACGCGATCACGTGCACCATGTCGTCCAGCGCCGCGATCATCGCCTCGCTGTCGCGGTCCACGAGCCACCGCAGCACGAGCCCGTCCAGGATGGCCAGACCGAACCGCGCGATCGCCTCGACCGGGGTGGCCCAGCCGACTTCGGCGATGCGGGCGCACTCGGCGAGGAACTCGATCGCCTCCTCGTCCATGGTCCGATACTGCTGACCGGCGATGTCGCCGGCACGCTCACTCCCGGACGCGCGGTGCCGCAGGGCCTGCGCGGTGATCTCGTACGTCAGCAATTGACGGTCCGGGGTGGCCTCGATGATCGGCCACATTCCGCTGATCCCGATGTGGAGGAGTTCGCGCAGACCGTCGATCCCGCGCAGGTCCGGCGCGTGCCGCACCTGACCGAACGCCAGTCGCATCGACGCGCTGAGCTGCAGAATCAGGCTCTCACCCATCGCCGCGAGGAGCTCCTCCTTGCTCTCGAAGCAGTAGTGCACCACACCGAGCGAGACGCCCGCCTCCTCCGCCACGGCACGCACCGTGACCGACGCGACGCCGCGCTGCTCCGCGATGGCCAGCGCCGACTCGACGAGTTGGGCACGACGTTCGTCCGCAGGAAGCCTGTTCAGCATCCTCTGATCGTAGAACCTGCGCGGGGCCCGCCCGCGACCAACACGGACGCCCGACCAACCCGCCATTTGC